>CAYFUK010000009.1:0-18283 GCA_964346325.1 uncultured Candidatus Peribacteria bacterium
TCTATTCTTATTTTGTTAATAATATCACCCAAATAAAACATTGCATCTTTTGTGGATTCTTGTTCTTCCAAATTCATTGCTTCAAACATAATTTTATCAAGTTCCTGCTTCCAGTTATCCGGATGTTTTTTTGCTAAATATTCAACCAAAACTGCTACTATCTTCCCTCCTATAAAATTTTCATCTAATTTGAGCATGTTCATAAATGTTTTTACAGCGGCAATTCTTTTTGAAGAATTTTCAATTCTTGATTCGGTGTTTTCAATATTCATATTTTATATTGTTAAATATTAATCCATGGACGTTGTGTTTGTGTTGCCCATTCAGATTTTGAAGCATCTGATATGCCTTGTAGGATTTGATGAGCATTATGTGATGATTTGGTTTCAAGTTTATATTCGCTCTTTATTTCTGAATATATTTGTGAAGTTAATTTATCAAGCTCTTTTAGTCTTGCCGGAATTTCATCAGTACTACTTATTATTCTTGCAACATCATCAATAAAACCTTCTGGTGTATTTGCTCCCTCTAAATATGAAAAAATATGATCAGGACTTGTCCGAACACCACCCTGCAAACTGGCCTTTAATTCCTCAAGCGCACCTATGGCTCTGAGTCTTGGTTTCTCTTTAACAGCTATAATGTTAATGGTTTCATGATTGGTGATATAATCCAAATCTTCTCTTAATGCATTTCTTTTATCCAGTAATTCTGACAGCCTTTCAGGCTTTCCAGTAGCTGAAATTTTTGAATCAAGTTCATTCAGTTGTGATTCAATATCTCTTTTTTTCCTATTGACTATGTTAAGCTTTTCTTCATTTGATTTTCCTGTTAGTGAATCCTCAAATCTTTGGATATGCTTTTTATGATTTGCAGTTCGGCTAAAATTAATATCTATGATTCGTCTGCCACCAGGTGTCTTTAACTCAATTAGACCTTCTTCCTTAATAGCTTTTTTTAATTCAGCCGTATTTATTTTCACTTCACCGTCTTCAATTCTGGAAATTTGCTTACCTTTGTAAATTATTACAGCCCCATTGCCGTCAGCATAATCCTCGATTAATTTTTTGAACTGTTTAGTACTCAGATCAAAATTCAAATCAGCCTCCATCACAGCGAAAGAGTCGGCATATTTTTCCTTTGTCAATACTTTTAGATTTTTCTGGATCTCATCGAAAAGCTTATTCCCCTGTAAATTTATCTGCGTATAAAATGAGCCGGTTTCCGGATCGTATCTGGCAGTAAATTTAGTATCCCCATGTTTACCTGCTAGCATACCTAGGCTAAATTCCGGAGACTTGGCTGCAAGCTCATCTACAGCATTCACAAACATGCGCAATTCAGCAGAAGAAATTCTTTTTTTGGAATGTAATTGTAATAATCTGCTTTTCATAACATCTTTCAAATAATCTATTCTATCAGATGCATTTAAAATCTCCAAATATGCTCCACTCTCTTTTTTATATTGAGCTTCAGTTATTTGACCAGATTTTCTTTTTTCCTTAAGATTCTCCAGCATAGGTTTTATACGGGTTTCTATAACTTTTTTGTTTTTAGCAACATTAGCAATTTGTACCAATAAAACTTCAAGCTGGGTATCCCTATAAAATAATTGTGGTAATTTTTCTCCCGAGTACAACCCCATGTTGTCACCCAGCTTTGTTGCATTATAAAAGAGTCTGGATTGATTCAACATATAATCCCTTTTTCTTTCACGATATGTAATCTCGTTAATCTTACCGGCTCTGCGCAATTTATCTAGCTCATCAAGGTTTTCACATTTCAAGATATCCTTTGCTCTCTTTATTCCGTAGTTTTCTATTCCATCATGATTTGTTATCATATTTACAATCCTGTTTGTTCCTTTTCCACCAAATATATTCTTATAAACACTCATCATTTTCTCATTGTTAATAAAAAGATAAGTGCTTACTTGAGGATGAACTGTTGTTCCTGAAAACCCTTTTGCTGCTATACCACTTGTATAACCTAAATCATGATTTATATGTGTAACCATCATTTGTAATTTGTCTCTCGCACTAAAGTGCATGCCAGTCTGTTTAGACATTGTTTCAATATACTCTAAAGATGTATTTATATTTCCACGAATATGTCTGATTCCATGATCTCCCAGTTGCCTGAATGATGTTTCAACCGTTTGATAAAGCATCTTATTTGCAGAATCATCAAGCAATTTCATTAAATTGGCATTGCTAATCGGCGGATCAGCTCCCTGTGCGATCTTCATCATTTCAGCTAATTGTCCCTTAATGTTTTGTATATCATCGATAGCTAAAGCATTCGGGCCATCCTTGAATTTATCCAAATGCTTTGTAAGACTTTCCTGTATTTTATCATATCTTTCCCTTCTACTTAATCCTTCTGTATTTTTAAGCAGTTCATCCATATCCCATTTTTCGATTCCGCGGTTTTTATAAAGTGAATCGGACATTCTTGCCATTTCTGTTTTAGGGTCCACACCAATTTTTTCGCATAACTCACCAACTTTTTTATGTACCAATTTGTTTTGGATTTTAACATAATCAGGGTCTCTCTTAATTCTTTCAACCAATCCCTTTCTTATTCTGGCCTGGAAACCTGAAGGCGATTTTCCATATTTTTCTATATGAGCTTTCAAGGCTTTGGCGCCTTGCACACCTGCTTCTTCTAAAGCAGTCAGCATGCTTTTATCATATATATAATCACCACCGCGCATTTTTTTAATTTCTTTTTTTAACTTAATAGCAGCATCCGTTCTTTCGCCTATAGTTATGGTTTTGCCATCCGGTGCTTTTATTTTTTTTCTTTCTCTTTCCAATAATTTCTTTAATTTAACAAGAGTTTCTCCCTTCTCAACTTTAATTAGTTTTTCCAATACTTCAATTCTCTGTTTAGAATTTTTAGGCGGTTCCAGCTTATATTTTTTTGCTAATTTATTAATGCTACCTATTTCATCAAAATGAGTAGCCACTTCACGAAGACCTTCCTGATATTGTTGATTTTTCTTACCGTAAAGCTTAACATCTATTTTTTGTTCAATTTTATCTAATGTATTTTGTATCCTAAGATACTCAATACCCTCAATTGCAACTTGTCTATAATTTTTATCTTTCAGTACATGAGCTATAGCTTCAGATTTGTTGAAATCCGGATTTTTAGCCATAGTTTGCTTTACCATACTGTCAAACTGCGCATATTCTTCTGCTTTTGCCAGTTTTTTCGCCTGCAATTTTTCATACTTTTTAGCTAAACCCTCCGCTGTAAAACGATCTTTGATTCTATTTCCAATATAAATAACAGGTGTGGCAATTTTTTTAGCAATTGTGCGTCCCAAAACTTTATTTTTCTTTGCATTAACTAAACTGTCTTTAAACCTTTTACTTGCCTCAGCTACATTTTCTACAACATCGCTCAACATAATAGCAGCATTTTTATATGTAACAGCCTTGCCCAAATTTTTTGCTAAATATTTTAATTTACTTAAATTTTCTACTGTTAAGTAGATAGAATGTTTTGCACCCTGGCCAGCACCCCTTGCAAATTCGACGACTGCTGCCTTTAAAGCACCAAACCTCCCACTTTTCTTACTGATTCTCGAAGCAAAATAAGCCAATCTGGCAGCGCGAACACCACTGCTTGCCATGCTATAACCTGTCAAAGTCATTAAAAACTCACCTAATATTTTACCTGATGCTATTGCGTATTCACCTTTTTTAAAATCTTTATATGCTGCTAAAGCTTCCATCATATCTAAAAAAGCTTTTTTATCAGTTAGCATTTTATAAATACCTTTGACTGTTTTTATGGGATATGCTGCCATTTGCAAGATACCACCTACTGTTTCTCCTAATATTTGAACCACTCCATTTGCTATATCTAAACCAGGCCCTACGGCATATTCCCCAAGATAAGGAACTTTTCTTGCCAAATCTGCGAGGCCTCCCAATACTTTTTTCCCTACTAAATCACTCGCAACATATTTTATCCCTCTGCCAGCTGTTTCTAAAGTAGAAGATATCATTGTACTACTCAGAGAAGTAAAAGTATTTTTTATACCTATTTCTATGACGTTACGATTAAGATTTTTAACAGAGGTTTCAATATTATGTAATAAGAATGAATTTGTGGTATTCAAAGTAATTAAATTATCATTAACATCTTTGGATAATTTATCAATACTTTCAACTGTGTCAGAATATTTAGCGGTTATTTGTTCCAAAGGATTCCCATTCTTTCTCATCTCTACATCAATTGTATGAATAGAATCATTTAAAGCACCCATAGTAGGATCAATAGTCTCAGTAATGTATTTATCAATTGCTACATTTGATTTTCTAGCCCAAGAAGCGTCAGTATCATTAATTGCGATTTCAGTTGCATCGCATCCGGATTGAATTTTTTCTCTTTTTTCAGTTAATTTTGCTCTTGCTTCTTCTGACAAATTAGGATTTTCTAATAAGCCGTCTATTTTTTGTAAAGCAGTTGAAAAATTTTTCTTATTTTCCTTTAAATTCTTAATTGAAGGATGTCCAACATGAGATATTGCACCCTCTACAACTCCACTAGCATCAATTTTTAATTTTTTGTGTCTAAGTAATTCTTCCTTCCTTTTTTTCAACTGTTCATATAGCTTTGCGTTTTTCTTTTTTCTAAGAGCCCTTTTATCCTTCTTTCCAATTGTCTCACGGAGTTCCTTATCCCTTCTTCGTAAAACTTGTTCTTTCATAGCATTAGTTGCCCTCGAAATCTTGACGCCATGTTCTGCTACTCTTTGTCTTTTTTCATCTAGTTTTTTATGATGTTTTTTCATGACAGTTTGCAATGCCGCGTTCAATCTGTACAGATCTTTTTGCATATCTTTTCCCGCACCTATTTTTTGTCTGACTGCTCCAAAAAAAGCTTTTTGTCCAATTTTTTTATATGCTCTAATAAGTTTTAATACTTTATTCAAAGGTTTACTTATAACTTCTGCCTTTTTATGAATTGCACGACTTTGAGAATGAACTTTAGTTAATTCTTCCTGTGCACGTTTCGGATTACTAAGATTATTATCATCAAATTTATCCCCTCCTTCCGTTGCCATTCTGTCCAATTTTTTTGTAAATTCATCAATCTTCTCTTTTTGTTTTTTTTGTTTTTCTCTTGCTTCTATCAAATATTTATTAGGCGCATATTGCGATAATAATAATCTGGTTCTACGAAGCATTGATTTTCTGTAATTACTAAATTCAACCATATCAAGCCCCTTTTCTGAATCTTTATCAAATCTATCTGCAGATTGTAAAAAATAATTAACTAATGAATTTCTGGCATCTTTAACAAATTTATCAGGAAGATCATTTAATCTACTATTGAAATCAATAAATTCCTTATTTACATCATTTACAAAATCTTTAATCTCACCTTTTAAAGAAGCTTTCTCACTAGTTTCGGTCTTTGCCTCAAGCTTTCTGCTAATAGCTTCACTCTGTACACCTTTAACCCTAATACTGAAATAAAGTGGCTTACTGTATTGAAAAACTTTTTTTTTTAATTTAAAAAATTTCATTTTTTTTATATTTCTTCAAGTTTTTTTAATATATTTTCAGCATCTTCGGATTCTTTTTTTGTGGTTTTATTAACTGCATTTTTAATAATTTTATATAATTTATTTTTTAATTTTTCTATAAAACTCGGGTCCCTTTCTATTTGTTTTTTTAAATAACTATCCTGCTTATCTTTTGCATTTTTTATTAATTTGAATATTTCAACAAAAGCCTCTTTCGGATAATTCTTCATAATAAACATTATATCTTCAATTTCTTTCTGTTCAATAAACATCAATTCTTCCAACCTTTTTCTTAATTCAGATAATCTAGTATGTTGTTGCCGAATTATCGGTATCTGATCATTACTCATATTCTGTGATAATTTAAGATGTTATTAAATCAGTAGGCTGTTCCTGTTTCTGATTATTATACTGAATTTCAATATTTTTTGGTGTGTCTTTAGTGGCAACATCCACCTCTACTCCTCTGACCATTTTTATTCTTTCTTTAAGCCAATTTTCTTGTGGGTCAGTTAGTTTTTTTGCCTTTCCGCGTGCATAAGCATTAATCAAGTCTTTCATTTTAACGATTGTATTTATTTCTTTATCTTCAAACTTTTCATTCCATTCATTCCGGAATTGCTTATAACCTTCATTTGCAGTATCAACCTTTTCGCCATTAGGGCCGACAACTTCGGCGACAGGTTCAAATTTATAACTGTCACCATATTTATCTTTTAAACTTTGAATTGCATTTTTTGCACGCTTCATTGCCAACTGCTTATTATATCC
Source organism: uncultured Candidatus Peribacteria bacterium (assembly GCA_964346325.1). Lineage (GTDB taxonomy): Bacteria > Patescibacteriota > Gracilibacteria > UBA1369 > PNNO01 > JAUVDZ01. The sequence continues at coordinate 6,320 of CAYFUK010000009.1, forward strand.
AAATTTACCATCCAGACTCGCCCGACCTTTAACACGAACAACAGGTTTACGCTGCAATCCAAGCAATTTATTTAAATTTTCATCCTTATCAAGTAATTTCCGAACTTCTGCTGTTGGAACACCGGCTTTATCAACACTTGTTAAAATTTTTGTTTTTATATTTGCCTTCATTGTATTTAATGCAAAGCTATATTTAGATATGTCGGATTTGCCCGATTCTAGTCCTGAAATAAGATCTGATTTCATTTGTAAATTAATATTTTCAGTTCTTTGGTTAAAATTTTCACCATTAATAACAAGTCTGCCGGTTTCAATGTGAGCATCTTCAACTTTAGGCATATTTTCACTCATATATTCTGCTGTACGTTTTCCGTGTAAACTCATTCTAAAACTGAAATCGGTTGTTTTTGGATATTTTTCATCTTTAAATTCAGTTCCATCGGGAAGTGGAGGCATTCTATAATTTTCACCATTAATCTTTTTTCTCGGATACCGACCCCAAGTCCAATGTTTATCTGAATAAACTTTATTTGTATCCTCACCTTCTTTTGCCCATAATTTTACAGCTTTCTTCATTTTTCCATAAGCCGAATCCAAATCTTTCTTTATTATTCCGGCTTTAAAACCAACAATTGGCACAGTTGTCCTTTGATATGTACCGATATGTGAATTTATGTCTTTTATTTGACCTGGACTTAACTTAGGATTATCAAACATTTTATTGTAGGATTCGTACCATCTGTTCAAATAAGCCTCAACAATATAATCATATCTTTCAGCATCAATTTCCTCCGATGAACCTGCTGCTTCCATTCTTAACAAGCCTTTTGCCAAATTAAATTCAGTTTTATATTGATCTTTTAAAGTTTTCTTACAATGTTCTCTTATTCTTTCCGCTTCAAGATACTTTTCTTTTATCTGATTAATTTTTGTTAATGCTTTTTCGTTCATAAGCCTTAATTTGTCTTTTGCTTTTTGCTCGTCCTTCATTCCAATTATTTGGCTTGCTTTTGTGCGATAATTTTCCATCAAAGATTCATATTCCTGAGTAGCAGGCGTTTTGTCGCTGCGAGTTTCAAATTTTAAATCATACAAAGCTTCTTTGATTGTATTATCCAGTTTGCTGTGAGATTTTTTATAAGCTTCATCCATATCTATACCAGCTTCTTCTGAATTGTTTGGTGTTTTTTTTGTCCTGTCAACCCCCATATAAAGTTCAAAGGAGTAAAAAAACAGGTTTGTGTCGGGTTTTAACATTTTTATTTTAGTTAAATGATTTTATGTTATTGCACCGGGATTGGAAGCCGTTGGTGCAGTCGGCTGATTACCCATTTCGATATCAAATTCCGCGTCGTCATTTGCGGGTGGAAGTATCAATAAATCGGCACCTCTTTGGTCATTAAAATTTCTTTTAACAAATGCGTCCCGTGCGCCGCTTTTTGCTTTTTTGATTTTTTTCTTAAGTTCGGCCACAGTTTTTACTTTATCACTGATTTTAGGATCTTTATTCCATGCTTCTTTCATCTTTTTCCATCCGTCCGATGCGCTTGATACGGGCTTTGCATCAGGGCCGCTTATTATTGAAACAAGCCTAATGTCATAATTAGACTTTGTGAGTTCCGGGTTCTTTCTTTGTAATTCTTTTAATGCCTGCTCTGCTCTTTTTTTGGCTATCTCCTGATTTCTTTTCCAGTCACCTTCGAGGCTTGCCTTACCCGTAACAACAATTCTCGGTTTTCTGCTTTTCGGAAATACCTTTTCTTTAAGATTCGCAAGTAATTTGTCTGTTATTTTCGGCTTGATTTCTTTGGCAAGTTTTGGGTTTTGCGCCTCAGCATACTCAGTCAAAGAACTCTTTAAAATTGACTTCATATTCTCTTCAATTGTTTTAAAGCTTGGAGCAAGATTTATATTTGTTTTTCCCGAACCGACTTTTGATAAATTCATCGCACCGGCTCTAAGATCAACTCTTGTACTGTCGGAAGGTAAATTATCTCCTTCTATATTAATTTTTGCACGGCCGGAAAGTTTTGATACTTTCATATCGGTAATTTTTGGTGAAAGAGCTGTTTCCTGAATTTGTTTAATGACTTCTGCAGCGCTCTTTGCCGTTATATCAATTTTTTCTTTTTTATATATCAGATATTTTTTACCCCCGGCTTCAAGTTTAATATTGCCGATTGTTTTCTTTTTGTGATTAATGGATATGGTTCCTTCATCCTTGCCTTGAACCATATTTGGATTTGAAAAACCGATATTTTCAGACCTGCCTGCTTTCGCAAGCTTGTTTCTGTATTCAACCGCACGATTACCGAACTCAATACTTCTTTGAATTTTTTCGGGATTTATACCCGCGGTTATTCTTACTTTATGCCTTGCCCCGTCATCCCTGAGCATATCCGGTCTTGGTGCGAATTTACCTTTTTTAGCCTGCTCTCTGGCATATTTAAGGTATCCCTTTAGGTCAGAAGCAAAGATTCTTTGTAATTCTTCAGCCTTTTTGTTTTTATATTTTTTGAATAAAAAAGGAACCGCAGAAGCTGCAGGTGTGGCTGCACCCGCTACTAATGGAATTGAATATGAAAGGCCGGTTAAAAATTTAACTCCCGGCATCGCATCCAACATTTTAACAAAATCAGGCAGAGTCTTTTCATACTTCGTATCCCACTGCGAATCAGAATAAACTTCTCTTTCATCTTCATCATTTTCCGCATCGGCCCATCTGTCATAAACTCTCATTATATCCTGCTTAATATTATCAAGATCTTTAAACGCCTGGCCCCTCTTGGTCTGTAAATCCTGATACACCCTTGTTGCTGTTTTTAAATCGTAAATACGGTCGATCGCTTTTGAATTTTCGGTTTCCCATCTTAATAAATATGCACTCGCAACATACACAAGATGTTTTGGTTCAATATTTTTTCTGTATCGTTCATCCATCAATAAACCCTGAAATTCTGCAATTGTAGATTGTGTAACTTTTTTGAGTTCTTTTTTACTTAATTCCTTATGTTTCAACATTTCTGATAAATCTTCTATTTTGTTATTAAACTCTCTTGTTTCTTTAGCTATTTTTGCTTGTTCTCTTGCAAAATGTTCTTTTGTCATGTTTTTATTCAACCTTCTTGCCGCAGCCGAGTAATATGAATCGATTTTTGAACGCATCCTTTTATAGGTGGACTTATCTTTCTCTCTTAAGGTTGTCTTGAGCTTGTCAACAAGTGAGTCGCGGGTTGTTTTACATCCTCTTTTCGCATAATCAACCTGAGACGGATCCACTTTTTCCTGTCCGGTATCTACCGCTTCCGGAACCTTAGACTGAGCGGAAGCTGTATAAGTAACGGAAGGTGTTGTTTTACCGCCGCCACCGAAGCTTACTCCGTGTATAAAATAACTATAGAACAGCGGATTAAAATTTGGTTTTTTCATTTTTATTTTTGTTAAATATAAATTAAATATTATTTAGTTTGCCCAACAGGTTTTGTAGTTTTTTCTGATCTTTTTGCTTTTGCATTTGCTCTTTTTTTATTCTTATTTCACGAATAAAATTTTCTTTGTACATTTTCAAATTATATTCGAATTCCCGGGCTATTTCGTTTTTTTCTTTCGTTGCTTCATCGGGTTCCTCTGTTTCTTCTCCGAATATATCCGCAAAAGGGTCTTCTTCTTCCGGTGCACCGCCTTCCGTACCCGCCGTTTCTTCTTCCTCTACCTTTTGCGCTTCATATTTCTTATCAATTTCATTCATTCTATCTATTGCGGTTTTAAGGTCTTTTAAAACCTTTTTCTTGAATTTAAGCTTGTTCGGACCATCAATAATCGGATTATTATTAATTGATTCAATTGCTTCACGTGCTTTTGTCTGCATAAATTCCAACGGATCACCCTGAATCGGTGATCCTGCTCCGCCCATATCTACTGTGCTTGGTAAACCCGGTAAATTTGATCCTTCCGCCATATTAAATATCTTTTAAAAATGTAGGAATCCATTTGTCCATAACTTTACGATAAACCCAGACACTGTCAGATGTAACACGCAGTCCTATTTCACCGTCTTCAGAAGTCCAATCCGGCCTCATGTCGGGGCCGATATTTACTGCATGGCCCTTAGTGGGTTTAATATCCAAATCTCTTTCTTCAGCAAAATTTTCAACTGTCTTTTTAATTGCTTCCGGGCTGCCTGAATTAATAAGATTTAACTGTGCAAGCAATGCACTTCGCAGGGAATCAAGTTTCCTTGTTGCTTCGCCCATCATGGCTTCCTTATTCACGCGATTAACATTCTGAGCTTCACTTAAAAGAGGCTCAAGATACTTTTCGACAAATTCAGGAGCAAGCCCGTCTTTAAGGGCCCGACGTAACTCATCGGCAGCTTTACCGGGATTAGATAAAAATGTTTCGGTATAAGAGCCGTATTCGGGATTTTCCTGTGCTTCCGGATTCATAGGATTCATAATTTGTTTTGTTATTTGTTTTCATTAGTTATTATACTACATTTTACTGTTTTTTTCAAGAATAAATATGCTATAATACGCGCGCTATGCACTACATTGAACAAACCAAAACTTGGGCGGAGTTCCGGAAAGTCGCAAAAGGCGAAGATTTTTATGAAATGGATGGTTTGTTTATTCAAAAAATGCCACTACCGTTTGGTAAGTGTTGGCTTTATGTTAATCGGGGTCCGATCATCAATTTGGATAAACTCGCTAAAAGAACAAATGCGGTCTATGCAAGATTCGAACATCCATATCTGAAATCTAAAAATCATAAATTCGAAAAAAAACTAAAGAATGCACATGCACATTATCAACCTGAAGTGACTTTAGTTATTGATCTCTCAAAATCCGAAGACGAAATTCCGCATCAAATGAAACCAAAAGGCAGATATAATATAAAACTCGCCAAAAAAAAGGGTGTGAAAATAGTTGAATCAAAAGATGCATCCGAATTCTACAAAATATTAAAAGAAACATGGGAGCGCGACCAATTCAAAGGTCACGGTAAAGAATACTATCAAAAAATGATTGATATGCTTGATGAAGCAAGGCTTTATTATGCGGAATTTGAGGGAGAAATGATCGCAGGGGTAATCGTAACCTTTTACAAGGATACCGCAACTTATTATTACGGTGCATCATCAAACAAACATCGAAATGTAATGGCTCCATATCTTTTACAATGGCATGCTATGCTGGAGGCAAAATCGCATGGTTGCAAATACTACGACCTACTTGGAATCGCTCCAAAAGATGCCAAAAATCATCCATGGCAGGGCGTAACGAATTTTAAACAAAAATTCGGTGGCAAGATTGTTGAATACGCGCATGCCAAAGAACGTGTATACCAACCTTTTTGGTATTGGCTAATGCAAACGGTTAAAAAGCTGCGGCCTTAGAATCGCCGGAATTCACCTCTCCTTTAACCGCCTTATCAATAAACAAAATGCCATCAAGGTGATCGTTTTCATGTTGAACAACACGCGCATTCAGACCTTCGAGTTCAAGAATATGGTCCCCGCCTTTTATATCGGAAAATTTAATTCGCACAGCCTTGCTTCTCGGGACGGGCTTATAAAGATTCGGCAAGCTTAAACAGCCTTCTTCCGCCACTTCTTCTTCATCGCTTTTCCATAATAGTTCGGGATTTATCATTAAAATCTGCATTGCATCTTTTTGGCCTTCATTCAGGGTTGTAATAAAAAGACGTTTGTTTATGCCGACCTGCGGCGCTGCAAGACCCAATCCATTGGCTTTTTGCATGGTTTTGAGCATGTCTTTCGCAAGTTTTTTTGTGGATTTGTCAACTTTGTCTACATTGGTAGACATTTGCCTTAGAATAGGGTTGTTTTCGCCTGTTTCGATATTTAGAATACTCATTTTAAGTTGGCTTTAGGTGATTCAAAATTCGTTTCAAGATATGATCTTATAAAATCTTCGATACTTCCGTCAAGCACATCTTCGACATTCGATGTTTCGTAATTTGTTCGGTGATCTTTAACCATAGTATACGGATGAAGAACATAACTGCGAATTTGGCTTCCCCATTTGATTTCTTTGCGTCCGCCGCGAAGGTCGTCCAGGGTTTCGGCCGCCTGTTCCCGCATTAAATGCCGGAGTTTTGCAGCGAGAATTTTCATGGCATGTTCTTTATTTTGCTGCTGCGAACGTTCATTTTGGCACTGGGCGGTTATTCCGGTAGGCTCGTGAGTAATTCGCACAGCCGAATCAGTGGTATTTACAGATTGCCCTCCATGTCCGCCGGCTCTATACGTGTCTACCCGCAAGTCTTCTTCGTCCATTTCAAGCGGTTTATCCAAATTAAGTTCGGGTAAAACCTCGATAAGTGCAAAAGATGTTTCACGCGTATGTTTTGTATTAAAGGGAGACAGACGTACAAGCCTGTGAACCCCGTTTTCAGACTTCAGATATCCGTAAGCAAGATAACCTTTTATCATTAAAGTTGCGGATTTTAACCCAACTTCATCCCCTTCGGATTTATCAAGAATCTCAACTTTAAATCCCCTTTTTTCACAATACCTCAAATACATTCTTAAAAGCATATCCGCAAAATCCATTGCATCTTTGCCGCCCGTACCCGCGTGAATACTGAGGATGGCATTATTTTTATCATATTCACCGCTTAAAAAAGACTTTATACTCAGCTCCTTCCATTTTTTATCAAATTTCTCAACCATTTTATGAAGCTCCTCGGCCGCTTTTGGCTCTTTTTCAGAGGAGGTCACCTCAACAAGCTCCAGAAGTTCATCACAATCTCTTTCTATAGTCTCCCAATCTTCAATTGTTGTTTTTAGATCACTTGCTTCCCGACTTATGTTTTGAGCTTTTTCATTATCATCCCAAAAACCGGGCTCCGACATTAAAGTTTCAAGTTGTTTAACCCTATGTTTTAGTTCTTCGGGGTTAACCGTTTCAAGTGCTTTTGAAATTTCTTCTTTTGCTTTTTCCAGTTTTTCTTTGAGTTCGTGCATGTTACGGACAGTATACTATTTTCGCCCGCGCTATGCATCCCTTTGTTTTAAATCTATGGAAAATCCAAGGCCTTTCTGCTATCTTGAACGGGCTATGTCGATTGCCAGAAAAATACTATCAAATACGGCTTTTCAGATAATCGGACGTGCCGGTGTGGGCCTGCTTAGTCTGATTGTAATTAAAATAATCACAGGCTATTTGAGCGTTGGTAAATATGGAGAATATACCAATGTTTACGAATTTCTTGCTTTATTCGCGATAATCGCGGACTTTGGACTTTACACAATCGCTGTACGCGAGATGTCAAAAAACGAGGATGAAATCCCGAAAATTCTCGGAAATATTTTATCGATCAGAGTTTTAGTGGGTTTGATTGTCTTGGTTGGCGTTATTTTCGGGGGATTTTTGGTTCCTTCACATCAGGGAACACAAATTCCGTTTGCCATAATGATTGCAACGACCGCATCTTTTATAGCTTTGTTAAACGGAACTTTGACTTCGGTTTTGCAGGAAAAATATAAAATGCAGTATGCGGCCATGGCCCAGATTTTCGGAAAAATCATTCAGGTTAGTTATATGGCTTTGGTTGCTTATGTTTTGTTTGCTCAAAACACTTACACGGGTTTTTATCATTTATTCTGGGCCGGCGTAATAGGAAATTTTGCAATGCTGCTTTTTACAATCGGTGTTATAAGATACTTTACTCCCGTGCGGTTTCGCTGGGATTCGGATCGTATTAAATATATCTTAAAACAAGCGGCACCTTATGGTCTGGCTTTATTTTTCAGTAATATTTATTTCAGGGCGGATGCTATTTTAATTTTCAATATTCGCGGACGTGAAGAAGCCGGCTTGTACGGTGTTGCAGCACGGCTTTTGGAAGCCCTGGCAATTTTGCCGATATTTTTTATGAACGCGGTTTTGCCGACTTTAACCAAACACATAAAGCAAAAGCTGGAATCGTATAAGAGAATTTTGCAGCATACGTTTGATTTTCAGCTGATTTTGTCTTTGCCGTTTTTAGTTGGCGGATTTATTCTTGCGGTTCCGTTGATTCATCTAATTGCAAGGCCGGAGTTTGCAAGCGATTTTGCAGCGGGGTTCAATGGTTCGGATGTAGCTTTGAGAATTGTTTTATTCAGCTTTGTACTTATTTCTTTAAATGTTATTTTTAATTTCACTTTAATAGCGATAGGCAAACAAGCGCAGCTTGTCTGGATAAACGGAATAAGTGCAACATTCAATATAATTGCGAATTTGATTGTAATTCCAAAATTCGGATTTCCGGGAGCGGCCTTTGCGACAGTTGCTTCGGAACTGCTGGTATTCATTTTGGTATTTACGACTGTAAGAAGATTTTTACCTTTTAAAATAAACTTGAATCGTGCAGTACGTATTTTATTTTCGGCCTTGATTATGGGGGCGGTGGTTTACTATTTACGCGAACCTGTTTTCAACTTGATTCAATATTATAATGTGTTATTATTGGTGCCTCTCGGGGCTTTGGTATATGCAACAGCGCTATTTGCAACCAAAGCTTTGACTAAAGATCACTTATCAATGTTAAAAAAATAATCTATGGAAAATTCCACTCACAACAATTTTACTGAAAATTTCAAAGCTCTGATTAATGAGCAGGAACAAAATCCAAAAACCATAGCGGAACAAATATTTCAAGAAACCGCCGGAGACCCGGAAAATTCAAAAGGTTTGTTGAGGTTGGTATTCGAAAAATTGGGTATGGAAAAAGGCATACAGATCTCAGCCGAGTTAATCAAATTAAAGGCGGAAGCAGAGCAAAGATTGGCTATTCAAAGAAACACACAATTCGGAACCGGAAAAGCTTTAAAGTGGTAAATTACCTGTGAAACTTGACATATTTAAAAAATTTTTGAATCAAAATCGCACTCCTCCCGGGAGGAAATAATATATATATACTACGGGATTTTGATCAAACCATCTATTGACAAAATATCAAAAATAGTTATAATAATGTCTATCTTTTTATTTATTATATACTATTGCTATGCTAGAACAAAGACTCTGCATGCCAGGATCATATGAAGAAGTATCTACCTCAATTGAAGACGCAAATGAATACCTTGTTGAGAGAGGAGCGGTTGGAATTCTTATAGGCGGTATTGCTGCGGGAATTCATTCAGGTGAAACTGATGAAGAATTAAAATCGCATAAAGATTTGGATATCCTTGTGCTTTCAAGCAAAAAGCAATTAGATCATGAATCAAAGTTTGATTTATTTTTTAAAGAACCACAGAAAGGTTATACGAATAGAGTTGATGCTGTACTTCCATATCACATCCATTTAGATGAAGATGTCTTAAAAAATTTAAAGCCCGGATTGTATACCATTCCATTTGAAGCTATTCAACTAATTGAAGTGGAAATGAAGACCAGAAGAGCACTTGATAGAGTATTACCGGATGCTTTAGATGAAAAATCTCATTCCGGGGATCATAACAGTTTAAATTTGGAAGATATTATCCTGGAGTTTCCCGGAGATATAAGCTGGCTTGGCAAAAATCTACCGAAAAACACAATATTACAAATATACAGAAAATATAATGATGAGGTTGGTAGCAGAACTTTTATTACTTTTGGGGATCCAATTGAGCCTGAAAATCTACCTGAAACCGCTTTTCCTGAGTCAAAATTAATTAGAGCGCCTGAAGCGGCAATTACGAATGTATTACCAAACCCGGAACTAACTGATGAATGGATTTATGAATTAGGAATGCAATTGATTAAAGAAGGATTTATCGAGGAAGGAATGTCGTATATTTTGGAGATGGCTCCATTGATGGCGGATAATTCTGATTTGGTTGATTTTATCTGCGAAATAGCTCCAGAAGACGATGCACTGGCGCAATATAATGCTCTTAATTTATGGCTTGTGAAGGCTAAAGAAAGACAATTCACAAACCTATTATTATTAAATGCACAATTTTGTAAAAAATGGAATATCAAAAGCAAAGATATTCTTAATGATACATTTAACAAAATTGGAAAAAGACTTATTAAAATGTATGGCACAAGATATTTTGATTTAGCGGCACAACTTCAGGTATTGGATAACCAAAGTATCTTTGCTGATATGGATATAGATGAAATAGCTTTGCCCGAAGAAGTTGCTATAAAGATATTAAATATTCTTACTCAAGAAATAATTTTATCTAAAAGTAAAGATATATTTGAAGTAGCTACGGGAGATAAAAATTTTTTTAAATTTCCAGTTGATATTGATCAATTTTTAAATGATGACGAGCAATTTATGTTTAATGATTTCTTTGTATATTTATTGGAAGTCTGCGGTGTAACAAAAGATGAATTTATCAAAAAATCACTTGATGACACAAAGTCTCTGAACAAAATACGAAAAAAATTAGAAGAACGTTGTGAAATAAGTAATACGCGTTTCTTTGAAGATTCAAAAATTACAATTGAACAAACCTTGGAAGCCACTGCTCATAAATAAAAAAGCGGCGCTTGCCGCTGTTTCTAAAGATGGATCTTATATTCAATTCCCCTCCGAGGAAATGAAAAATGACGAAGAGATTGTACTCGCTGCTGTTACTCAAAACGGCACCAGTATTAAATATATTCCTGAAAAACTCAAAGATAAACATAAAATAGTCTTAGCTGCAATTAACCAGAATCCTCTTGCTTATGAATTTGTTCCCGATACACTGAAGAGCGATAAAAATACAATTCTATACTTAATTCAAGGATTGGTCGATAGTTATGAAATAGATAAACCTGGAGTAATTGAAGATGTCATTTTCCCGGCCATCAAACAGGATCTCAAAAATGATCGCGATATTATTTTTGCGGCAATAAGAGAAGGAGCAGGAGGTATATTAAAACATCTATCTGAAGAATTATTAGTGATGAAAAACTTAAAAGAGTAATAGGCGACTAGTATCAACTGTTTGGAAACAAATGTTAAATTCTACCTGTGAAACTTCTCGTGAATTTCACGCAGCCGTTTGTTTGTAACATGCGTGTAAATCTGGGTAGTCGTGATTGAGGCGTGACCGAGCATTTCCTGAACACTGCGGATATCAGCGCCATTTAATAAAAGTTCAGTTGCAAAACTATGGCGCAAAACATGAGGTGTAACTTTTTTGATTATTCCTGCGTTACGCGCTGTTGAACGAACAACATTCTGCACACTAACTGTTGTTAAGCGCTTTTTTTCGCCGAGGGTAATATCATCACCCTTTCTGCTGCGTCCGTGATTAATAAACAAAGGCTTAAAATTATCGCTTCTTTCAAGAAGATAATCTTTAATAAATTTAGCGGCCCGATCGCTCAAAAAAACAATCCGTGGCTTTCTCCCCTTTCCCCTGACCATAAATTCCTTTCGCTTAAGGTCAACCTGATCACGATTTAAACCAACCAATTCCGAAACTCTCAATCCGGTTGAATACAGAGTTTCAACAATTGCGCGGTCACGTTTGCCTTTGATTTTTGATATATCAATGGCTTTAAATAAACGCTCCAGTTCTTCGCGCGTTAAATATTCAACTGAACGTTCGGGAATTTTTTGAAGATCGATTTTTTCCGGCGGCAGGGTTTTGATGTCATTTTTTGTAAGATATTTCAGAAAGGCCCGCAAAGCGATTATATGATAATTCCGGGTTTTTATACCAAGCATTCGGCCGCGATCATCAGCATATCGATTCAAATAAAGCCGATATTTATGGATGTCGTTAAGAGTGATTGATTGAGGTTGCTTGTCACCGTACCATTCCAGAAATCTTTTTAGATAGTGATCGTAATTTTCAATGGTTTTTTGAGACTGGTTTTTGCCGACCTCTACATGCTCGAGAAATTTGCGTATATGATGTGAAATTTTGTCCATGTTGTTATTTTAGCGCTTGTTGGAATTTTGCACAATATCGTGTAGCCTGGCTACACCGCCTAGCCTGGCTACACCGCCTAGCCTGGCTACACC
>CAYFUK010000009.1:18383-29215 GCA_964346325.1 uncultured Candidatus Peribacteria bacterium
TAGCCTGGCTACACCGCCTAGCCTGGCTACACCGCCTAGCCTGGCTACACCACCTAGCCGGGCTACAACAAGCCAACTTGAACAGCCACCACAAATATGCAATAATTCAACACCCCTCATAAATATATTAAATGGATATCGCCTATACATGCTCACGTGAAGAACTCGAAGACCGCGAAGTAAAAAATTTCGCGGGTTACGCTTTTAAAAGCAAAGATTCAAAAACAAAAGCAAAAGATGAAAGGACTGTTTTTCATCATGATCAGGATCTTATTTATCACAGCGAGGCGAATGACAGACTGCAACATAAATCTCAGGTTTTTCCTTCTTATTATCATGATCACTTCAGAACCCGTAAGACACATACAGATCAGGTTAAATCGATAGCAAAAGGACTTTGCCTGGTAATGCGTCTTAATCATGAACTTGCTATGGCAATAGCAATGGGGCATGATCTCGGCCACACTCCTTTCGGTCATAAAGGAGAAGATATTCTGGATGCAAAATTAAAAGAACATGGCATGAAAGACGGCTTTGATCATAACCGGCAAAGCCACAGAATCTGCAAAAAACTCGGGCTAAGCGAAGAAAGTCTTGAAGGTATGCTAAAACATGAAAGTCCGTGGGATCCTAATACAAACAGATACAAAAACGATGGCCCAAAGCCCTTGCTTGAAGCACAGATTGTTGATTTGGCGGATGAAATCGCCTATACAAGTCATGATTTAAAAGACGGTTTAAAGGCCGGGATTCTAAAGCTTGAAGATGTTGAAAATTTAAAATTATGGCAGAGAGCCAAGTCATTAATTTCAGCACAAAAAAATCATCAAGATTATATATATAAATGTATAAGCGCGATTATTAAAGTGCTTATACATGATGTTAAATCCGCCAGCATAGATAACCTTAAAAGAAACAAAACACAAAATGTGGAAGATGTCAGGCATGCACAGGAAAAATTGATCACTCACAGCAAAAAAATTTTTGGAGAACTCAATGAAGCAAGAAATTACTTATTTGAAAATTTATATAAAAGCGAAACAGTTGTTAATTTATTGAAAATCGCGGACCATGTTATCGGACCTTTGTTTGATTTTTATCTTAAAAATCCTCATGAAATGCAGCCTAACTATAAATCGGATAATCCCGAGGTTGTTCGGGATTACGTTGCCGGGATGACAGATAGATTTGCCATTGATGAGGCTTTAAGACATAATATTATTACTCAACAACAAGTAGATGAAATGTCCAAAGTGTAAATCAAAGACCACCCGTGTTCTTGATTCGCGTGAAACGAATGAAGGTAAATCAACGCGACGAAGACGCGAGTGCCCGGATTGCAAACTCCGGTTTACAACTTTTGAGCGCATTGAACACAACAATCTGATTGTGATTAAGCGTAATGAATCGCGTGAGCCCTATGTTCGGGATAAAGTGCGCAAAGGCATATGGAGAGCATGTGAAAAAAGGCCGGTTACCCAAAGTCAGGTTGACGGTATAATTCAGACACTTGAAGACCGCTGGAGAAATTACGGCAAAGAAATCCCTTCTGAAATGATCGGAGAAGGTATTATGGATGAATTAAAAAAACTTGATGAAGTGGCGTATATAAGATTCGCCTCGGTTTACAGAAGTTTTAAAGACGTATCGAGCTTTCGGGAAGAATTGGAGAAACTCAATGAATAAGGCTTGTGCTTGACAAATACTAAAAAATATTATACAATAGTATTTGAAAAATATAAACAAAAAACATAAATGAAAAATCTTTTAATGCCCGGATTTGGACTTATTACAATTATTTCCGTATTTGTGTATGGAACTTCGGCTACGGCTGCTCAGAATTTCAGAACGGAACAACCTGATATCTGTAAGTATGAATATGATGAAAAAACCAATCCTGAATACGATTATGAATATCTTGGATCAAGAAAAAATCTTACACATAAAAAAGGAGCAGAAGAAGAAGTAACAATTTATTTTAAAAATACCGGTACCATTCCCATGTTTTCGGATAATAGCGGTTGCAATTTCAGGCCTTTAACAAGACTTGGCACGGAAAAAGAAAGAGATCGTGAAAGTATTTTATATAATGGATGGATTTCGCCGAATCGTCTTGAACTTGATCAAAAAATTGTAAAGCCGGGTCAAAAAGGTTCATTCACTTTTGATATCAGGGTTCCTTATGAAAAAGGAATTTATCGAGAATATTTCGATATTGTGGTTGAAGGGCACGAATGGATTAAAAAACCGTTCGGTGTGAATTTTGATGTTGGCGAATACATAAAGGAAAATAGAGGATTTTTGGATTATGTCGAAGAATCAAGAAAGGTTACAAAAGAGGATTTTAACGGACCTAAATCAATTGAAGTTGATATATCGGATCAGAAAATGTTTTTAAAAATAGGCGAGATAGTTGTGCGTGAATTCCCTGTAAGTACGGGCAAATGGTCGACGCCAACACCTTTCGGCCGTACACAGATCTATTATAAACAGGACGTTCGTGTAGGTGCTGCATGGCCTCATTACATTATGCCAAAATGGATGAACTTCAGGCACGGAGGCTACGGAATTCATGCTTTGCCGAGTATCGCATGGGACAACGGATATTTTTGGAGCGAAGCATTGAACCATATTGGCCAACCACGAAGCCACGGCTGTATCAGACTTTTACCTCAGGATGCGGACTTTGCATACGAATTTACCGAGGTAGGTACACCTGTTTGGGTGCGTCCTTAGTCTATACAATTCTAAATAGTTAGGATATAATCGGTATCCGAATATAATTTTTATTATGCCTGATTCTATCCTGAAAAACCTTAACGAAAAGCAAAAAGAGGCAGTTACTCACGAGCTCGGCCCGCTTATTATAATTGCCGGAGCAGGCTCCGGTAAGACGCGCGCTCTTACTCATCGCGTTGCTTATCTTATAAAAAAACATCAAATTGCTCCTTATAATATTCTGGCCGTGACTTTTACAAACAAAGCCGCAAACGAGATGAAGAAAAGAATCAAAGATCTACTGAAGGGGGGCAATTTAACAAGTGAGCCGAATGTCGGAACATTCCATTCAACCTGTGTGAGAATTCTCAGACGCAATTTACATTTACTCGATTATGAAAATAATTTCACGATTTACGATACCGCTGACCAGCAAATTCTAATGAAAAGGCTGATGGAAGAACGACACATTGACGCAAAACAGGTTAACCCGAAAGCGATTTTAAATCATATTTCAAATGCCAAAAGTGAACTTATTGACCCTGAAAAATACAGTTCAATGGCGCACAATTATTTTACCGAACGTGTAGCCGAACTTTATACGCCCTATCAGGAAGCTCTTAAACAAAATAATGCGCTCGATTTTGATGACCTGATAATGAAAACAATTGAATTATTCAGGGGGAATTCCGATGTTTTAGATTATTATCAGGAAAGATTCAAATTTATTTGTGTGGATGAGTATCAGGATACCAACCATGCACAATATGTTCTTGTAAATATGCTCGCTGAAAAGTACAGAAATATTTGTGTAATCGGTGACAGCGACCAGAGTATTTATAGTTGGCGCGGAGCTGACATCAGGAATATTCTTGATTTTGAAAAAGATTATCCGGATTCCAAAACGGTTATGATGGAGCAAAACTACAGATCGACTTCCGTAATTCTTAATGCGGCTCACGAAATCATCAAAAAGAATCAGAAAAGAAAAGAAAAAAAACTCTGGACAGACAGAAAAGGCGGCGAAAACATAATGCATATAGAGGCCATAAACGAACGCCATGAAGGCGAAACAGTAGCCGAGAAAATCCGTGAATTAACAGCGGACTACGAAACACCACCTTATAAAAATTTTGTTGTTTTATACAGAACCAACGCACAGTCGCGTGCAATTGAAGAAGTATTTTTAAGGTACGGACTTCCCTATCGGATAGTCGGAGGCATTCGCTTTTATGAAAGAAAAGAAGTCAAAGATATGGTTGCTTATTTACGCGCAGTGCAAAATCCGAGCGATTCGGTGAGCCTTTTACGTATAGTCAATGTACCCGCCCGCAAAATAGGCACGAAAACAATCGAGGCCCTGCAAAGGCACGCAACAAGACACGGGGTTTCATTGTTTAAAGCGATGCAAAGGTGTGAAGAGATCGGGGATTTGAATGATGGAAAAATTAAAGCGATATCTAAATTTGTAAAGTTAATTGAACAGCTTAAAAAAGCCAATGCTGAATTTTCAGCAAGCGGAGTGATAAAACATGTTCTCAAATTATCGGGATACCGCGAATTTATTATGGACGGAACTCCCGAAGGCGAGGCACGTTATGAAAATATCGCGGAATTGATTTCAGTGGCTTCAAAATATGACATGCTTGACCCGGGGGTATCGTTAAGTGTGTTTTTGGAAGAGATATCTTTGATCAACGATATTGATTCGATGGATGAAAAAGATAACGCGGTTGTCTTAATGACCGCTCACAGCGCAAAAGGCCTTGAGTTTGACACTGTTTTTGTTATCGGACTGGAAGAAGGGATCTTTCCTCATTCCCGCTCAATGCTTGAACCGGATGAAATGGAGGAAGAAAGACGTTTAATGTATGTTGCGGTTACACGTGCAATGGAAAGACTGTTTTTGATAAACGCCCGTCAGCGAATGCTGTACGGAGAAACGCAGTCCAATGCCGCTTCGCAGTTTATAGGCGACATTCCCGAAGAGCTTATTGATGTCTACGGTCAGCCTCGCAGACATATGTCCGTCGGAACCGTGACAGGTTCCATTAAGCCTATCCCCGAAGAGGAAATTTCAACTTGTATCGACCTGCACGACGGTGACAAAGTTGTGCACACATCATTCGGAGAAGGAGTTGTTGTGAGTATTCAGGGGGAAGTTGCAAATATCGCTTTTAAAGACCCCTCGGTTGGAGTAAAACGACTGGCCTTGAGTGTAGCGCCCCTGGTAAAGATTGAAGGATAGTGATGGTGGCGGCATTTTTTGAGGATCGCTTATCCCCGGGGATGCAGTTCCTATAGATAACAACCAAAGAGCAAAATCGGGAATCCGCAAAAAAGGCACAGCAAAACTAACACTTAAGTTTACTGTGCCTAAAAATTCCTCCTTTTTTTAATGTGTGTGTTTGTAAAATCCCCTTGGGGGGAATTTTAATTCAGCGGTGCAAGCGGGGATTTGCGTGCTGAGTAAAAAACCGTTAAAAGCTGTTTCTCAGAAACGCCTTAAAAGTTAGCTTTTAGCTAACCGAGCCTGCGAAGCACCACTGCATCCGCGATGACGTAGGTACCCGGCGTTGTGCCCTGTACCGAGAGCGTATGCAGAGTATGTGCACTGAAGTACCGAATTGTGACGTATTTGTAAAAATGGGCGTCATTACCGCCATTTTTTTGTGTGAGCACACGAACCTTTTGCCCATCCAGATAGTACTCTGCGCTTGGGTCGTTGTTTGCAGCATCTTCATAGGTAACAAAAATAAAATAAATTCCGGACTCCTTGACTGAAAAAGCCCAGTTAAAACGTGCATTGTTGTTGTTGTACCACGAAGTATACTTGCGACGAAAACCCTTGCCCGCATACCCGTAGGTACCCAGTTTGGTTATCCACTCCCTGCTGTTGTAATAAGTATAAGCAACTTCAAAGTCATTGCTCAGGGACTTTTCACCGTTGTTGTCCAACAGGGATACATTGTAGCCCAAAGCGGAACGGAGCCACTCATCGGTTTCGACCACACCTTCGGCGAAAGTAAACGGTGAAGTTCTTTCATTGATGTAAGTGGCGTTTGGCGAGGGTTCATGCGTTTTACGCATAACCTGAATATGAAGATGAGGACCGGTTGAAGTGCCGGTTTGACCAACCTGGCCGATGTAGTCCCTCATGTCAACCTGATCACCAACTGAGAGATGCGTTGTGGACAGATATTTCAAATGCGCAAAACGCACATAGTACTGACCATCCTGATCAAGGATAACAATTGTGTTCCCCCAACCATAGTTGTTGGGTTTATTTGGGCCGGAGTTGTTTTGGAAATCCATGATTCCGTCGCGAATCTCAACGATTTCACCGTTGACGGGAGAATACAGATTCTCTCCAAAGGCTTCGTTGTACACGTTGTTGGGTCCGGAACCCTGGTTGAAATCGATTCCGTAAGCGAGCTTACCCAAATGAGTGTAGTCGCTGTTTTGGCCCTGTGGACAGTACCAGTAGTCACGGTACTCGAAAGGCATGAAAATGAGCGGGTCGGAGATTGCATTACTGCTGAGGCAGCAAATCCCAAACAGAAGGGTACCCACAATTGTCAGCTTTCTGTGATTCATGTTCTTCTCCCTGCACGATTGAACGTGCCAATTTCAGGGCTTTATCTTCAAAAGCACTATGCGATGAAGTTTCACCCTGGTAGTACATATACAAAACAATCAAAGCATTTTCATTTTCTACAAACATTAAAGTATCATATGAATTATACAAGTTCGGATTATCCAGAATCATCTTATATACATTTTCATTGACCTGAATTTCTTCCAAAACATCAATGAATTCATCATTCCTATGCCTCTCTATATAAGAATCCCTCATATCAATATAACCATATTCAACATCAAATGAATTACCATATTCGTCCTGAAGAATAAAATAACCATCTTCATTCCAATCTCTTACAACTTCAAGCCCTGACGGGACATCATAGTAATATTCATAGGTAACATGTGTATGGTCTTCGCATTCAACCTGAGCACTAAGGGTGTTTACAAGAAATATTAATATTCCCATTATCTGATCCATTTCAAAGTTCGTTAAATATATTGACGCTATTACCCTACCACAACTTTTTAAAATTTTTTTAAAAAAAATCTAAAATATGATAAGCTGAACTTCGCATTTAAATCGGAAAATCCAAGATTAAGGAATTCCCCCGTCTTGGCGGGGCTCATGCTCGCTCGCGAGACACTCACTAACGTTCGCATCCAATGAAAATTTTATTCTTAGGGGATATCGTAGGTAGACCCGGGAGAGAAACCGTTAAAAAAGCTCTTCCAAAAATCAAGGAGGATCACATGCCCGATCTCACTCTTGCAAATGGTGAAAATCTTGCACACGGACGCGGCATTACAGAAGAAACAATAATCGAAATGCAACGGGCGGGAATTGACTTTTTTACATCGGGGAACCATATTTTCAACAATAAATCAGGCATGGAAAAACTTAATGATAAAAGCTTTCCTGTTATAAGGCCGGCAAACTTTCCCCCGGATAATCCCGGGCGCGGTTATCACATTTATGAAACGGCAAAAATGCAGAAAATTCTGATTATAAATCTTCATGGCAGGGTTTTTATCAATGAAAATTATGACTGCCCCTTCAGAAAAGCGGATGAAATCATTGAAGAAACAAAAGCTGACCGGCCGGCTGCGATTATTGTTGATTTTCACGCGGAAGCAACATCGGAGAAAGCCGCTTTGGGTCATTATCTGGATGGTCGTGTAAGTGCGATTGCGGGTACTCACACTCATATTCCCACATGCGACGGTAAAATACTTGATAACGGAACGGCATATATTACCGATGTTGGTATGGCAGGTGGGTCGGATTCCGTAATAGGTGCCAAAAAAGAAGATATAATAAAATCGTTTTTATCACAGATGCCTTTTAAATATGATATTGCGGGCGGCCGAACCACATTTAATGCCGTAGTGATTGAAACAAACGATTCCAACGGCCGGGCCACCGAAATAACTCAAATTATACAAAATTTTAACAACTAAAAAATGTATGCCAAAAGACAAATATTTTTTACAATTCTGGCCTTCGTCCTTGTGTTTGCAATAGGATGGAAAGCTTCGGAATATTATTTTTATACAAATCAGCCGACAATAACTGTTCAGGAAAACGGTGATGTGATTGTTCAGGATTTTAATAATCCGCAGTCCGTTGATCTGGGGCTTTACTGGAAAGTTTGGAATAAACTTGATAAGTCATATTTGGAAAAAAGCAAGCTGGCGAATGATGAGGCTTTGGTTTATGGATCAATTAAAGGGCTTGTAGATGCACTGGATGATCCTTATACGGTTTTTATGACACCTGAAGAAACCGGGGAATTCGAGCACAGTTTAAATGCCGATCTTGAAGGAATAGGAGCCGAACTTACAGTTGAAGAAGGTATGCTGGTGGTTATTTCACCGTTAAAAGACTCGCCCGCGGAAGAAGCCGGCCTGAAACCGGGTGACCTTATATTTTTGGTTGAAGGAGAAGTTGCAAGTGAAATGACTCTGTTTGAAGCAATAACAAAAATACGCGGTGAAAAAGGTACCGATGTAACGTTGACCATAATAAGGGAAGGCATTGAAGAGCCCTTTGATATTACAATAACGCGCGATACCATAAACGAAGAAAGTGTCTATTATGAATTGCTGGATGGAAATGTGGCTTATGTTTCGATTAATCAATTCAGCGATGACACGACAACGGAATTTGATAATACGGTGCAGCAAATTTTGCTTGATAAACCAAAAGGAATAATTCTGGATTTGAGATTTAACGGCGGGGGTTATCTGGATATAGCGGTTGATATTATGTCGGAATTTTTAACGGATAATAAAGAGGCGGTTAAAATTGTTACAAGAAACGAGGAGTTTGATGAATCGATTAAAGTTTGGGAGGGCGCAAGATTACCTGAAATTCCATTGGTTGTTCTTGTTAATTACGGTTCCGCATCCGCTTCCGAAATTCTGGCGGGAGCTGTTCAGGATCACAAAAGAGGACTTGTTATGGGTGAACAGACTTTCGGGAAAGGCAGTGTACAGGAGGTCGAAATGCTTGAAGACGGTTCCAGCCTTAGAATAACAATCGCAAAATGGTTAACGCCGAACGGCAGAGATATCGAGGAAGTCGGAATAATGCCCGACCGTGTGATTGAATTTGAATTTGAAGAAGGAGACGAATTTGACAGCCAGCTGAAGGAAGCTTATAACTATCTTTTAAATCTCTAAAATATAGCCTGCCGAATAAACCGTTTTAAGATATGCATCATCTTTTGTATTAATGATCCTGCGAAGGCCGGCAACGTGAACGTCAACCGTATTGGAAAAAGGATTTGTTTTAGGACCCCAGACGTTTTCGAGGAGTGTATATCGTGATAAAACTTTATTTCGGTTTAAAACAAAAAATCTGAGCAGTTCAAAATGTTTTTTTCTTAATTTCCTTTCTTTTCCGTTTTGGATAATCGCATAGTTTGCCTGTTTTAATTTAAACGGACCGCAGTCTATTATTTTTAGATTCGGAAGACGTTTATTTTTGATGCCAAAGCATTCTTTAACTTTGATAAGAGCTTCAGTCGGTGAATTTAATACTTCGCAATCCACCCCCTGCTTTGCAATTTGCTTTTTTATAAATTGCATGAGTTTTAAAGGAAAATAAGGGGAAATAAGAAAAACTTCAGCCATAATATTTATTGTTAAGGGGCTATATTAAAACAGCTGAAAATTAAAATTCCATTAAAAAATTCTAAAATAAATCTAAAATTCTTTTAAAAATGCCGCGGTATGAACCTTTTTCCTGTGAATATACTTTGGTAAATTGCGCTCCGAGAAGAAATATCTGAAAACTGTAATACAACCAGATCAAAGTTAAAACCAATGATCCGGCGGCTCCGTATATCGAATTGATTGAAATGTTTCTTATATATAAACCTATTAAAAAATTACCCAGCATAAAAAGAATCGTGGTTACCGCCGCACCGATCCAGACATCTTTCCATGCTATTTCTATATCCGGAAGGTACTTATTGATTGCGGCAATAATAAAGGTACTGATCCCGAATGATACAAAAAGATTTAAAACCTGGAATGCGGAAGAACCTATGGGTATAAAATTTGAAAGATAAACCCAGATTGTGGCCATAATACCGCTAACGAAAATTAATAACACGATCAGGAGTCCAAATCCCGCAATAAGCAACATTGAAAAAAATTTTGATTTGATCGCATGCTGAACTTTTTTATATCGGCTATGCTCGCGTTCCCATGTTTTGTTCAGTGCATATTTTAAACTTGAAACAATTCTGCCGGCGGCAAATAAAAAAATAAAAAGACTCAAAACGGTAAACAAAATATTTGAACTGCTTATATGTGCATTTTTAACTATTATTTCGATTGCGGAAGCTATATCGGAACCAACTAAATTTTGTATCCGGCCAACCAATTCGCCTCTTGCGGCCTGTTCACCGTAAATGGCTCCCGCACCCGCAATCACAATTATGATCACAGGTGCAAGAGTAAATAATGCGTAAAACGTCAATGATGCGGCATAATATGCTGATCTGCCGTGCCGCCATTCCTCAAAGGCTTTTAAAAATATTTTAAGCATTTATATATTTACATTTGTTGATTTTGAGAATTTTCCTCTTCTTCCGGAGGAGGAGGCTCAGCAGCGGGAGTTTCAGGGGTGGGAGGTGTCTGCGGTTTTTCCGGCCCCACGGGCGCTATAGGCGGTTCAGGAGTTGCAGGAGCGGGAGGTGCCCCGGGAGTCGGCTGCTGATCGGTAGCAGGTGGCGTTTGAGGTGTAGTTGGCCCTGCCGGTGCCTCCGGTGCCGGCTTAGGAGGTTCGGTTGTTTCGGGAGGTCCCGCCGGTGTTTCCGGAGATGGAACCTCTGCTGAAGCTTCGGGAGCAGGTGCTTCTTTGGTTTCAGGTTCTTCAGCTGCAGTTTGTTCTGCGGGAGTCGAAACATTGTAAGTTTCTTCTTGTTGAGCGGGTGATTGAGATTGAGCGGATTGCTCAGGTGCCGGTGCTTCCGCTTGAGGCGGTTCGGGAGTTGGAGCCGCAGGTGCGGCGGGCTCAG
>CAYFUK010000010.1:0-28388 GCA_964346325.1 uncultured Candidatus Peribacteria bacterium
GAGATTGTGAAGACGATCCGGGTAATCCTAATGCTAGCAACATCGACAACAGCAACTATAATCCAGCAACCGGCATTTGCACCACCCTGGTCGATCCTCCGCTCGACCCCTGCGGAGCAACCACAAGCGGCAACGGATACTACTGCGGCAGCAACAGTGAGCTATTGGATTATCAGGGGAATCCCGATGATCTTGTGCTATGCGAAGAGGGCAATACTGTTTCAGTTCAATCGTGCGCCTTGGAGTGCGTTCCTATGCCTTCCGGGCAAAACGACGAATGCGAACAGGCCTGCACGCCCGTCTGCTCAACCGGTGAAACAAGATGCAGCGGCAACAATGTTGAAATTTGCGCACCGGACCGATGCAGCTTTAGCTACGACCACACCTGCGGAAGCAACCAGACCTGTTTGAATGGCCAATGTATAACACAGTCCGACCCTCCGCCTACGATAAACAGTGTGTCCTGCACCGACACAATGCGGGGTGAGAGCGCTACCTGCACGATTTACGGCAACAACTTCGACTGTGGTGGCGATGCAAATACCTATATCGCAGGTTTTTTTAGCGGAAATGTTCCCTGCACTTCAACACAAATCGTAATCAGCGGAACATGGATTTGCAACCAGCAATTAGGACCCAAACAGGTAAGCCATCGCAACCCCGACAACCGGCGGGATGACACCTATAACCTTGTCGAATTACTGATGGGCGAACTGCAAATCACTTCAGTGTGGCAGCAAACCGTTCACCAGGGCGACACCGGAGTGGACATGGGTGCAAACGGCTGCAACTTCGGACAAGAGGTGGTTTTTTACACAGGAGGAATTGATCCGGGCAATACAGTACATTTGCAGTCGGAAGACCAGGTTCTTGCAACAGGAAATGTTGTAGGCACTGTTAATGATTCACCCACGGACGTCTGCATTGCTAAATTTCCAAACGCGACCGATACATTCGACAAAAAATGTTGGTATGGTTACATCGATATCCTCCCTTAGGTTGAAAGCTGTTGTTTAAACCCCCGGCCCCCGGCTTTCCATTGTGAAAGTCGGGGCTTTTTTTATGCTCGAAATTTACTGTTGTTGAAAGTTATACAACAGCAAATGCTTGCTAAAAAATACTTGAATCGTGTTTGCTCTCCAAAAAAGTCATTTTAAAAATGGAGTGGTAAACGTGTTCTTTGACAACACGGTTTTCAACCGAGTAATATAAAAAACAAGAAGCAAAGGAGGAAAAAATGCTTCACGTAACAAACAACACTATGAAGAAATCCGCACTTACCATATTGGTATTGCTGATCCTGTCAACAATAGGATGCGGCGATGCCTACAAAGCAGATTCCAACAACAATATTCCTGATGAAAATACACCCTGCCCAGAGAATGCCTCATGTCAGATCTTACCTGATAATTCAATCCTCATTAATTACAATGAAGAAGTAGAGTTAAACGAGGCAATCGAAAAACTTCCATCAGGGTACGGTATTATCAGAATGACCGCAGTAGAAAATGAACATTTTTTTACTGCTGCTTTCCCTGAATCTACCCTCGACATTAACCTACTAATTGACGAATATCAAGATGCTAGGAACCAAAATCTGGACGAACTAATAAGCATCCAAAATGACTCAATGAAAAGGTTAAATCAAGAAGATACGCCTGATGAAACCTATCTCAATTCAATCCAAACTGGAATTGACAAACTAAACTCGATTAAAACAACTGCTGTTACACCAACTCTTAAGATTAAAGAGTTGCTGGTGAAGGAGATCTAAATGCATTGCAAAGTTATGTGTAGATTGAAAACCATGTTGTTAATATTCGTCCCGGCTTAAGTTCTATGCTTAAGTCGGGGTTTTTTCTATCTGAAACCACAACGCCATATTTACTTTTAGCTAAAAATATGGCATAATATTAATATAAAAATAAAAAACAAAAATGGCTAATAATGCTCATAATCGCAAAGAGCACAAAGAGTCGGTTAATAAATTGATTGAAGAAGAACTTCCCATAGATGAAGAGCCTTTAACGCAAACATCAGAAACCATTCAAGAAGCCGTAAAACAACTTATTCCGGATCATTACACATACGGCTTAAAAGACAGTGAACTCAAAAAGCCTTATAGTAAATTAGATGCATTGCCGAATAAAATGTATGCATACAGCGGAAATGAAGACGGCGAACTGGATATAGTGCTTGAACAGGCTCTCGCATCGGGCTCAACATCAAAAAGTAAATGGAAACACCGTAATGAAGACGGAATATTCCTGGACGCCGATTCGCAAACAGCCATGATAACCGATGGTGTCGGCTCAACCTCTCACAGTGAAATAGCCTCAAATGTTGCAATTCACACAATGGCGCAAATACTAAATAACAGTAAAAAACAAGGCACTCCGCCTTTGCCCCTTTCCGAATTTCCAAAAAAGCTGAACAGGGCCGTATTGGATTATCAAAAAAACAACAAAGAATCGAACACGGCATCTACTTTGGTTGCAGCGCGAATAAAGCCTGACCAAAAAGTGGAATTTGTGAATGCGGGTGATAGCCGGGCCATACTAATTAGGGGGGATAAAATCGTTTGGCAAAATACCGAAGACAATGTAAAAGAATTTTTGAGAAAAAGATACAATCTTAAATCGGATGAAGAGGTGGAAAATTTTGCCAAAGATTATCCGGAATTGAAACTGGATTCCATTACGCAGTGTCTCGGGATGGAGGTAGACCCTGATTACCACACACAACAGGGTAAAAGCGGTGATATTGTTTTGCTTTGCAGCGACGGATTAACAGATACTATGAAGCCCGAAGAAATTGCTGAATTTATCGCGGACAAAAAGAAAGAAGGCATGGGGCTGAATAATATCCGCAAAGAATTACATGAAAATATAATAAATCAATGGAATTCAAACAAAGGAAAACCGGACAATCTCACGTTTATGCTTCTGGAATTAAATTAAATTTGACAAAACCCAGAATGAATATTATTATAAATTACCTTTATTTACTAAAAGGTCATTTAAATGGTTCCGGAATCAAACTGTGATAATCCAAATGAAACCAAAAGGCTTGCAACTCAAGCGGACCGGCTTGAAGTTATCACACGTTTTATTTTAAGGGATGTTGCTAAAAGCTATCCGGAACTGCTTGACGGCAAAAAAATAATTCAATTCGCCGGAGAAAAAGAAGAAAAAAGAATCACAAGGCTGGCTGAACATATCTGTTTATGTTTATTTCAGGCAATTCATCCAAAAACAGATTCAATACACGGCTCTATGCAATCGGTAAGAAACAGATTTAATGCGGATTTCAAAGAAACGGAACTGAATAACCGGATTATCGATTCAATCATACCCGATCCTGATTTATATATGCTCGCGGACGAATACGTAAAATGGAATATATCTTGAACCGAGGCCAACACCACTGTATTATGTGGTAGATGTCTGAACAAAAAAAACTCAAAATAGGATGGTTTACATTTACATGTTGTGAAGATTCAACAATTATGTTCACTGAAATGCTGAATGATCACCTTTTGGCATGGAAAAAGATTCTGGAATTCAGATATTTTAATGTTATTAAAAGTAAAAACGAACTCAGTGACATTGATGTTGCTTTTGTTGAAGGCGCAATTTGTACCGACCGTGACAAAGAAAAACTTAAAAAAATACGCGATGTTTCAAAACATGTTGTTGCTATCGGATCATGCGCCGTTACAGGCAAACCGACAGGTAACCGCAATGATTTCAGCGATAAGTTGAAAGAAGAAATATCCCCTTATTTAAAACAATTCCACCAAAACGATACCGTACTTGCTTTGCACGAAGTTGTGGAAGTTGATGATAAAGTGCCGGGTTGTCCGATGGTGGAAGCAAAATTTGTTGAAGCAATGGATAAATATCTGCATAAATTTGAAATAATTCCCGAGGACAAATCAATTTTAAATTACAAAAATGCATCAAATTAATATAAATATCGAAAGTTTATCCAAAATCGAAGGTCATCTGGACATGGATGTTGTTATAGAGGACGGCAAAATAACAGATGTTAAGTTTATGATAATGGAAAACAAAAGGTTTTTTGAAAAAATGATAATGGGAAAGTCGTTCAAACAGGTACCCCAGCTTTTATCGCGCATATGCGGTACATGTTCTATAGCGCACCTACTGGCTGCAATCGAAGCCATTGAAAACGCATTTGACTTTAAACCTTCGGAACAAACAACAATTTTAAGAAAACTGCTTACTTACGGATTGATGATTCGTGATCATGCTCTTCATCTGTACATTTTTACTTTACCGGATATTATCGGCAAAGATTCGATTCTGGATTTTAATGAAAATGATGAAACGGAAAACCGTTTGCTTCATGATATGTTTGATTTAAAAAGAGCGGGTAATAATCTTTCAACCGTAATAGGTGGAAGGGCCGTGCATGCCCCTACTCCGATGCCGGGTGGCTTTGCAAAACTGCCGACCGAAGAGCAAATTAAAAAACTCATAGAAGAATTAAAAAACGTTAGAGACAAAATCTTCCTTGCAATGGATATTTTTGATAAATCCGAATTCACCTTAAAACGCGACACTCAATTTGTTTCTTTAAAAACCGATGATTTCAGCTTTCTTGAAGGGCCCGCTTTATGCAATGAAGCCGGTTTTTGTGTACCTGAAGAACACTTTAGAGATCAATTAAAAGAAGTGGTTATTCCTCATTCAAGTGCTCTTGGTTATACATTGCAGGGCGATGAATATATGGTCGGGGCCCTGGCCCGTATGAATGTAAACAGAGATGCCTTACATGAAAAAACAAAAAAAGATGCGAAAAAATACATTGCAAAATTCCCTTCCGTCGATGTTTATCATAATAATCTTGCTCAGGCAATCGAAGTGCTTCATTCAATAGACCACTCTTTGGAAATTCTTGAAAATATCAAACTTGAAGAACCTGCGAGAGAAGACATCAAACCAAAAACAGCAGACGGAATTGGTGTGATAGAAGCGCCAAGAGGAACTTTATACCATTATATTAAATTTGATGAAGAAGGAATTGTAAAAGATGCCGAAGTTGTTGTGCCTACCGCGCAAAATCAAATCAATATTGAAAACGATATAAAACACCTTGTTCAGACTTATATTGATAAAGACGGCGATAAAATCGACCGCGACCACGTAAAATTTGAAATAGAAAAACTCATAAGAGCGTATGATCCGTGTATGAGCTGCGCAACTCACTTTTTAAAACTCAACTGGAAATTTAAATAATTGATTTCACGATTTCTATAACAGATTCGTAATCCTTAATTGTAAAGCCGGAAGGAATACCTATTATTTTAATTGTTTCAAACATCCTGAGTTTTTTATAAAGCTTTAAACTCCACCCAAGGTCAAAATCATGCATCGAGTATGTTTTTTGTGATGAAAACTGATCAATATCTGTAAATATTCGCGGTTTATCAATACCTTCAACAGTATCTATAATTATAATATCTTTAGTGTCCCGAGGAAGGTCTTCCGTTGGATCATATTCCCGGAATTCGATTTTCGGAAATTGTTTCTCCAATTCCGGTTTAAGCTTTATAGGAAGCGAATCTTCTTCGACTAAAAGGTTGCCGACCAGGTAGATTGTTTTTTTCATTATATTAACGGTTCTTCAAATTCTTCATTTGCATCGCCGGGTTTATAATCAAATTCACCGGATTCATCCCAGCGGTTAAGCATTTCTTCAACCTTAGCAACAGGAGTCGCATATTTTTTGCGCGATTGCTCAATTATTTCTTTTGAATAATCTTCAGAAGGTTTCACAACATCAAGTGTCCGACCGCTGAAAGGCTTCCTGACTTCTCCGTTAACCGACATTTTTATATAAAAATCCCTGACTGCGAGGTTGATTATATCACGAACTTTAAAAACCGGAGTATATTCATTCTGCAATACCGCGGCATCATCCGCGCCTACCCTAAAACTCAACATTGAGCCTACATTCCCAAAAACGGTTTTGATCATTGATGGAGACAATTGACCGACAAACTGATGAGCTATTGTTAAATTAAGTCTGTATTTACGAGCCTCCGAAAGTATTTCCTCAAAAGTATCTGTTGCAAAATTCTGGAACTCATCTACATATAAATAGAAATCTCCACGCTTTTCTTCGTGTGTATCAGCCCGGCTCATCGCCGCCTGATATATTTTTGTTACAATCATTGCACCCAGAAGATTAGAGTTTTCTTCACCTAAAATACCTTTTGATACTTTCATCAACAATATTTTCTTTTCATCCATTACTTTTCTGATATCAAATTTATTGTCGGGCTGTCCTACAATATTCCTTATCATATTGGTTGCAACAAACTGCCCTACCTTATTAAGCAAAGGAGTAATCGCCTCGGCATCAAATTTTTCACTCCATCCCGCGAATTCATTTACCCAGAAATTTTTTACAACTGAATCATTAATTCTTGCGGTGACTGTTTGTCGATAGTTTTTATCCGACAACATCTTCAAAATCGATAAAACTGTTGTATCTTTTGAATCAAGAAGGGCAAGGGTTGTATAACGAAGCACGTGTTCGAGCCTATCGCTCCAGTTATTTCCGAAAAGTTTTTTAAATATATTAATAAATCCTACCGTCATTTGCATCTTCAGACTGTCATCAACTTTAACAAGCGGATTAAAGGCAACAGGAAAATCAGTATCTCCCGGATCAAAAAATATCACATCATTTATTCTTTCTTTTGGGATCATTCTGAGAATATTGTCGACAAGGTCTCCATGCGGATCCAAAACAGCCACACCTTCACCGTTTTTAATATCCTCACTGATAAAAAGTTCAAGCAGTTTGCTTTTACCTGTCCCGCTCTTTCCGACAACGTATAAATGCCTTCGTCTGTCTTCCCTGGTTATTCCGAATTCATCAAAATTATTATGATAGTTTGTAAGCCCGAAAAGGCTCACGTCTTTAGATCGTTCTTTTGGAACATCCTGCGGGGCCTCTGCTTTTTTGGAAAGAACATGTACAACATGCGGTACATGATCGGCATTTGGGAAATGATATAAAGATGCGAGTTCTTTAACACTTAAAAGCTGAGAATCTGATAAAGATCTTTTTCTGTAGTGGTCTATAAATGATTGCTTGCTTGTGATTCGTGTTCTTATAAATTCATTATAATCGACTTTATTAAATTGATAGAAGGCCTTTGTGATCGCTTCAAGACGGGCAACAGTTTTTTGCTGGTGATCCGCGAAACAAGCTATTCTGATTTCAAATTTAAAAGGATGTGATTCGGTTTTTTTAATAAAAGAACTCTTTTCTTCAGCAAAAAATTCTTTTCTGCTTTTTAAACGCATATAATTTTTAAGTCTAAACACTCTTTTAATTTTATTTGTGAACATTCTGAATCTTCTTGCAAGATGGTAAATCCAATTGTCTTCTTTTGGTGAAGTTAAAATCTGAATCCATATCTGTTCATCTTGATAAATTTTTGAAATAACTGAAAAAAGCCCTGACAAACTGTCCACTTCAAAATCGGAATAATCCATAATAGGGTATATATCGCTTTTTCTTAATTTAAGTTTTGTTCCCGAAAACTTTAAACCTTTATCCACAGAGTTTTCACAATAATCCCGGGTTTCTTTAATTTCGCATCCGGGATAAGTGCTGTAAACAAGGCCCTCAATTAAAGCATACAAATTATTGGGCACCACCACATAAAAATACGCATATTGCTTATAACCGAATATTTCCAGACTTATATTGCGGCCCTTTACAGATCGATAAAAATTATTCAAAAACTGCTGGAACATTTGTTCATTTTTTGGATTCGCTTCTTCACCCTGGGGAACAACAATATGTAGATATCTAAATTTCATAATTTTATTTTACACCACTTTTTATAATTTTAGCAAATTTTATATTTACATTTTTTAATACATATGCTAGTTTAACATAAGAATTTATATTTCTCTAAAAATATATGAAATCAAAAGACGATCAGCCCAATGCTTCTGATCTTCCTCCCTCCACGAAATTACAAAATATAATTAAAAAGCTGCATAATCCGCATGAATTGTATGAATATATTGAGCAATTAACGGCTTTTAATGAACCTCATCTTGCGGATATAACCGCAGAATTAAGAAACGGATTAATGCTGCAGGGGCTTGACCAAAATGATCTCCATGAAATTCACGAATTTTTGAAAATTACTTTTGATGGGGACATAATAAAACTTGAAAACAAAAATCTATCACAAAAAAGAGCACGTGAATTCAGCGCTTTTTTGAACATTTAGCACAATATCCAAAAGCATTAATATAAGCTTCATCAACTTGGAAGTTTTTTACAAAGCTCAGGCAATTAACACATTTAAAAGTTGCCGGTTTATAAACATTGGTTATTTTACCGCAATTTTTACAAATCAAATGATGGTGCTCTCTGTCATCAACTTCAAAAACCGACTGGTCACCAAAAGTAAACTTCATTACCTTGCCCATATCAGCTAAGATACCCAAATTTCTGTACACGGTTCCAAGCCCCATTTCGGGAACAAGTTTGTGAATCTGTTCGGCTGACAAATGTTTACCGGATGCTTTTAGTTTTTTGTAAATTTTATCCCTTTGTGCTGAATACCTGTATTTTTTCATGGCTTAATATTAATGAAAATCTTGCCAAAAGTGAATAAAAAAAATAGTATGGAGGTAATCATGAAAACCTTTCCCGAGTGAAAGGATAACCATGCAGTCCGCGGACGAACTCCGCTAAAATCATTAACCCGTTTAAAATGGCTAAAGGTGCTGTAGTTGATCAGGATACATGTATAGGTTGCGGGCTTTGCGCCCAGCTTTGCCCGAAGGTGTTTTCCATGCAGGATGACGGCAAATCAAAGGCTGTAAATCCCACAGGTGATGACGAAGAAAACATTCAGGCCGCTATTGATGCTTGTCCCGTAAACGCAATCAGCTGGACCGATGTTGAAGAATAAGCTTAATAACAAATTATGAGCGAACATTTATCATGGTACATAGTACCTATTATAGTTGCAATTTCCGTATTTATTCTTGCTGCAATAGTTGAATTTATTGCGCGCAAAAACGCTTCAATAAATAAGCTTATCCGCATTTTAAAAAGAGGTTCGTTCTTATCCCCTACTTTTTTATCTATTATAACGGGTGTGCTTTTAATTGCCGGAGGATTCGATAATTATTTATTTGCTCCGGGCATGCAGCTTAATGAAAGCACTTTGAGCCTTATTTTAAGAATAGCCCAATTGGTAATAGGGCTGGGGCTTGTGCTCGGTATATTTATAAGACTTGTGAATGTTGCTCTGCTCGGATGTTTTATAGCCGGATTTTTTATATTTCCGGCGGCGGATATTCTTGATTACAGTATTTTTGCGGGTATCGCCGTGTTTTTATTTTTGGTTCACAGGGATGCACTGTCGTTTAGCTTTTTCTTTCACCCGATTGAAAAAAAGGAATTGTTTGATCATTATCGCAGACATGCTTTGCCCATTTTAAGATTTGTTGCCGGTGCAACACTTGCTTATGCGGCCTTGCATCATAATATCCTGGATAATTCAGCTGCAGTTGCATTTGTTGAAGCAGGGCCAATGCTTAATATAATGCAAAGTGTTTTTGGAATTGAAGATTATACGCATTACTGGTTTGTCATACATACCGGAATATTCAGTATTTTGCTTGGGGCTCTACTTGCATTCGGGCTGCTTGAAAGAATTGTTTCAATAATTATAGGTATAGGCCTTTTGATAAGTATATTTATCGGCGGATTTAATTTTCTGCAAATAGTATTACCGTATTTCGCAGTAATTTATATTATTGTCACCGGTAATCAATTCGAAGACAGAGAAAGGTTTGCCAAAGCATGAGTATATATGTTATAATATACAAAATATATTGTTATTTAACACACACAAACAAAAATGAAAACTTACAAAGACATGCTTCACTATTACAATCCCGATTATAAACCAAAAGATTCGGAAGTTATTTGCCTGTACAGATTTGAACCGGAAGAAGATGTGGAATTCGGTGTTGCAGCCGAACAAATAGCTGCTGAAAGTTCAATTGGAACATGGACAAAAATTTCCACAATGAATGAAGAGATCGCAAATACTTTAAAACCCCATGTAATTGAATTGGATGAAGAAAGACGTACCGCAAAAATTGCTTATCCGATCGGATTATTCGAACCGGGTAATATGTCCGGCATACTTTCTTCGATTTGCGGAAATATTCTCGGCATGAAAATCCTAAAAAGTCTACGTGTTTGCGATATTAAATTCCCCAAAGAAGTTGTGGAAAAAATGCCCGGTCCCGCACATGGAATCGAAGGCATAAGAGAGATTACAGGAGTAAAAGACAGACCATTCACAGGCACAATTGTCAAACCAAAAGTGGGATTAACATTCAAGCAGCATTCGGACGTTGCAAGGCAGGCATGGACGGGAGTAGAGGGCAAAGGTCTTGATATTGTAAAAGATGACGAAAACCTTACTTCGCAAAGTTATAATGATTTTGATAACAGAATCAAATCAACTCTTGAAGTTAAAAATGAAGTGGAAAAAGAAACGGGACAGAAAAAAATGTACTTGGCAAACATTACACACTCCGACTTCAATGAATTAATGCGCAGAAGTGATCTTGTTAAAAAACATGGAGGTAACGTTTGCATGCTTGATGTTCTTACACTCGGATTTGGCGCTGTTGCTTCTTACCGCCTTAAAAATACCGGACAAATTATACATGCTCACAGAGCAATGCACGGAGCTATAACAAGAGAACCGGGCTTTAGTATAAGCATGCTTGTACTCGCAAAAGTTTTCAGAATGCTGGGTGTTGATTTGCTTCATACGGGTACTGCCGGAACAGGAAAAATGGAAGGCGGAGCATTAGAAACACTTAAACTTGTTGAAGCACTTGAAAAAGACACCAATGAAGCTGATCCTGAATCGGAAATATTGGGTCAGGAATGGTACGGGATGAAACCTGCATTGGCTGTTGCGTCCGGAGGATTATATCCCGGAGCAATACCGACTGTTGTTGAAAGAATGGGTAAAGATATTGTTTGTCAGATGGGCGGAGGATGCCATGGACATCCTAAAGGAACACAGGTTGGTGCTTCTGCGATTGTAATGGCAACGGAAGCGGCAATAAAAGATGTTGAAATTAAAGAATACGCAAAAGATAAGCCGGCGCTTCAGGAAGCGCTTGATAAATGGGGAGTTGCTGAAAAATAATATAAACCGCAATGACTCCCGAATTAAATCAACTCAAAGTATTTGAAAATAATGCGGGAGTTTTTTATATTAAATACCTTTGGCGCGCTCATAAACCAATGACTTATTATGGAAAACGACTTTAAAGAGGCTGCGTCATATTTTAATAACAGTAATAAAGTATTAATAATTTCGCACAGGCAACCTGACGGAGATACGGTCGGTTCGAATTTAGCCTTAAATAAGATACTGACATTATATTTCGGTTTGCAGGTATCATCGGTTTGCGCTGATCCTTTACCGGGTTCTTTGAAATTTCTGCCTTTTAGTAAAATTGTTCATAAAAAATTTAACCGGGATGAATTTGATTTAATTATAAGTGTTGATTGCAGCAGCATGGATCAAATGAAGTATCCTGAAACCAAGCCCGTTTTTTTTAAAAAAGAAATCCCCTTAATAAATATTGATCATCATGCATCAAATAAAAAATACGGGGATTTAAATCTGGTCGATCCCGATGCGGCTTCAACAACAATTATTATTTACAGATTATTAGAATATTTTGACATACCTGTAATTCCCGGCATTGCAACTAATCTTCTGGCGGGAATTTATTGTGATACCGGCAGCTTTATGCACGCAAATACAAATTCGGAAATATACAAAATCGCCTCTGAATTAATGAAAGCGGGAGCGGATCCGAATCGTATTGTAGAAAATATGTTTAAAACAAAAACAATTGAGCAACTAAGACTTTGGGGCAAAGTTTTATCAAATATTAAAGTTAACGATAAAGGCACAATAGTTTCAAAAATCACTTCTGATGAATTATTGGAATTGAATGCAACCCCCAAAGATTTATCAGGAGTGATTAATTACCTTAATTCAGTTCCGAATTGTAAAATGAGTGTTCTTTTATCTGAAGATACAAAAGGAAATGTACAGGGCTCAATGCGAAGTGCCGACGATGAAGTTGATGTTTCAAAACTCAGCTGCAAACTTGGCGGTGGCGGACATAAAAAAGCTGCGGGCTTTACAATGCCCGGCAAAATTGTAGCTGATGAAGTTTGGCGAATAGAAGATTAGTTGATATAATTCCGCTTGAATTTAAATGCCGATTGTTATGCCAAATAAAAAACTGAATGGTTCTCAAATACTTTTCGAATGTCTGCTTAAAGAAAATGTTGATACTGTTTTCGGATATCCCGGCGGAGCGGTTTTGCCCATTTATGACACAATGCCGCAGTATCCTCAAATAAGACATATTTTAACAAGACATGAACAGGGCGCTGCTTTTGCAGCTGAAGGATGGGCACGGGTTAACGGAAGGCCGGGTGTGGCATTTGCAACCTCGGGCCCCGGTGCCACAAACCTGGTAACCGGTATTGCAAATGCATACATGGATTCGATTCCTGTTGTTTATTTTACAGGGCAGGTTCCACTTAGCGTAATAGGAACAGATGCATTCCAGGAAATTGACATTACCGGAATAACAACACCTATCACCAAACATAATTACCTTGTTGATGATGTCAAAGATCTGGCACGTGTTATAAAAGAAGCTTTTCACATAGCTAAAACCGGCAGGCCCGGACCTGTTCTGATTGACCTGCCGAAAGATGTGCAGGTTCACGAATGTGAATTTGAATATCCTGAAAAAATTAATTTAACAGGCTTTAATCCACAAACACAGGGAAGCAAAAAACAAATTGAAAGAGCGGTTAAGACTATAAAAAAAGCAAAAAAACCTGTTATTTTGGCAGGCCACGGTATTATATTAAGCAATGCGGAAAAAGAACTGGTCAAATTTGCTGAAAAAACCAATATCCCCGTTATAAATACAATACACGGGCTTGGATCAATACCGGAAGATCATCCACTTTCACTTGGCATGCTCGGTATGCACGGGCACGCTGTATGTAATTATGCAACTCATCATGCTGATTTAATAATAGGAATAGGAGAAAGATTTGATGACCGGATTACGGGCGACCTTAAAACTTTTGCAAAAGGAGCGGATATTATTCATATAGATATTGATCCGGCTGAAATTGGCAAGAATACCCATGTTACCGTGCCTATAGTGGGAGATGCAAAAAATATACTTAAAGATTTAATAAATGCGGTAACAAAGGCTGATGACAATCCCCATAAAAACTGGTTTGAAGAATTAAAAAAATACATAAAAAAAATAACCGAATTTCAGGAAAAAAAGTTAAAAACCGGCACAAGAAAGGATTCCGATAATTTGCGGGCTTCCGATGTTGTTAAAGCAATACGAATGGCCGCGGATAAAGATGCATATTTTGTTACGGATGTGGGGCAGCATCAGATGTTTGCTGCGCAAAGCTGGAAGTATTCTCATCCGAAAACTTCGATTACTTCGGGCGGACTTGGATGTATGGGCTTTGCGATACCAACTGCAATGGGAGTAAAAGTTGCAAAACCGAATAAAGAGGTATGGGCCTTATGCGGCGATGGAGGATTTCAGATGAATATCCAGGAATTGATGACTCTGCAACAGGATAAAATCGATATTAAAATTACCGTAAGTAACAACGGATTTTTGGGTATGGTGAGGCAATGGCAAGACCTGTTTTATGAAAAAAAATATATAGGAACTCCGATGCTGGCTCCGAATCTTAAAAAAATCGCTGAAAGTTACGGGATGCAATACTTTAAGGCCACAACAATCGGGGAAGCTAAAAAAATCATGAAACAGGCAAAAAAAACAAAAGGTAGCGTGCTTTGTGAATGTATAGTAGAATCGGAAGAGAATGTATTCCCGATGGTCCCGAGCGGAAAATCTTTAAATGATACTTTAATAGGCTGATAAAATGGCTATTACTGAAAAAGACAAAAAGATACTTGAAAAAATTGATGCTAAAGAACCGAATGCAAATTGTCTGCGTGCAAAAATCGCTGCGGCAATTGTTAAAGACGGTGAAATTCTGGTTAGCCACTGCAACGACTGGCATCCTGAAACACCGTGTAACGAGATAGGTTGCATAAGAAACATAAAAAAAGTTAAATCGGGCCACGAACGCGAAGTCTGCTACGGAATTTGCGCAGAACAATGGTGCTTTGCCATTTGCGCAAAAAAAGGCATATCCGTAAAAGGCGCAACAATCTACGTAACCAAACATCCCTGCAGAGTATGTTCAAGTTTAATAGCGGAATCGGGAATTAAAAGAGTTGTTTATCAGGAAGGTTATCCTGATGTGCTTCCTAATTGGGATATACTGAAAGAAAAAGGAGTTATAGTCGAACAAGGTCCTAATATCAGCTACCCTACCGAGGCACCTGAAGCACTAAAAAAATGGAGTGTTTAAATATTCCGCAGAAAATCCAGCATCAATCTTAGTCCGTAACCTGTGCCGTGTTGATTTTCATGTGCTTTAGGTTTTTTTACATATGCTGTGCCGGCAATATCAATATGTGCCCAATTTGATTTTTCCACAAAGTTTTCAATAAAAGCCGCTGCTTTTGAAGCCCCGGCCATATAACTTGTTCCGTTGTCAACATTACGCAAATCGGCAATGGTGCCTTTCATTGCTTCGCTGAAATCTTTATGTAGAGGAAGTTGCCATAAAAGTTCATCGGTACTGTTACCCGAATCTATAAGCTTATTTATTAACTCTTTATTATTACCCATAACACCGGCGTATCGATCACCCAATGCTACTACACAAGCTCCGGTTAATGTGGCGAAATCAATTGTATATTTCGGTTTAAAAGTTTTAACACCGTACGAAATAGCATCAGCCAAAATCAAACGACCTTCCGCATCGGTATTTCTTATTTCTATTGTTTTGCCGTTATGTGCCGTAAGAACATCGGAAGGACGCATTGAATCACCATCAATCAAATTTTCAGTTAAAGGTATAACACCGACAATTCTTTTTTTAACATCAAGCTGTTTTAAAACTTTAAAAATACCCAGGACCAAAGCTCCGCCGGCCATGTCCTGTTGCATATCCTCAATATGTTTGGTTGGTTTTAAATTATAACCACCGCTGTCAAAGATTAATCCTTTGCCCACCAATAAAATCGGGTCTGTCTTTGCGGCACCTTTGGGCTTGTATTCAAGTACGGCAAGTTTTGCAGCCCCATTTGTACAACCGGAATTTACACCGAGTATCGCCCCCATTTTATTCTTTTTAAGCCATGCTTTATCATATATTTTAGCTGTAAAACCGCTTTTTTTCGCAGTTTTTTTAACTTCATCGGCAAAATAATCAACATTAACCGAATTGGGAGGCCCCGTTACAAGATCCCTCACATAATGAACAGCTTCAACAACCGAAGCTACATTTTTTATTTTCTTTTTAAAATCTTTCTTTAAATTTTTTCCAACAATCGTAAGCTCACCGAATAGTTTTTCTTTTTCTTTTTTCAAATCTTTTCCGGTTTTATATTTGCCTACAAAATGATTAATCAATAAAATTCCTTCAAATATTTCCTGAATATATTCTTCCAAAGAATCATCCCAATTAAAATCAATTTTATTATACTTTTCGTTTAATAAATGTTTGGCCGCTTTTGCAAAAGCCGATCTGACATCGGCTGATTCAATTTTTGATTTTTTACCCAGACCTACAAAAAGTAATTTTTCGTTTGGTAGTAAAAGTGTTTCACCGGATTTACCTTCAAACAATTTTGTATTTAAATGTTTTTTTATTTTTGCGCCATACTTTTTATCTTCAAAATAAGGACAAATCAGAATGTCGGATTTTGAATTAATCGAGTCGGAATAAGCAATTTTCATTTTTATATATAAATTAAAGTAATAGTTTTATATATTCAATATACAAAAACTATAACGTCGTGTACATGGAAATTATACGTTTTTCTTCCAATCAACATTTACCAAAGAATCTCTGGCCGCTTCTTCCTCCGCATTTTGTTTACTGCTTCCTTCACCTTCTCCGACCATTT
This sequence comes from uncultured Candidatus Peribacteria bacterium, assembly GCA_964346325.1. GTDB lineage: Bacteria > Patescibacteriota > Gracilibacteria > UBA1369 > PNNO01 > JAUVDZ01. Next base: position 16,172 of record CAYFUK010000010.1, read on the forward strand.
TGTCATTTAAATATGCGCCCATAACAAAACGTTTGGAATGATCCGGTCCGGACTCATTTAATAAACGATATTCGGGAGTAATATCAAATTCCTCCTGAGACAGCTCCTGAAAATGAGACTTTGCGTCGATATGAAGTCCTTGTTCCAAAATTCTTTCAAGAGATGTTAAAATAAAATTACCGATAAACTGATGCGCCACCCTATAACCTTTATCAAGATACATGGCTCCGATGAGTGATTCCAGAGTATTCGCAAGAATATAATTCTTTTTTCTGCCTCCCGATTTTTCTTCACCTTTACTCAAATATAAATAATTTCCAAGCTTAAGTTCATTGGCAACTTTAGCCAGATTTTTACCTTTAACAAGGGCTGAGCGTAAATTTGTAAGCTCACCTTCGGGCTTATGAGGATATGTTTTAAATAAATACTCGGTTACCGTTAATTCCAAAACAGCGTCTCCCAGAAATTCCAGACGTTCGTTGTCGGTTTTATCATCGCCTTTATACTCATTCATGTAGGATTTATGGATAAATGCATGATCCAAAAGATCTTCATCGGTAAATGTCACCTTTATTTGCTTTTCCAACTCGGAATATCTATTTATTTTTTTTGGCATTGTTTTTATTGTTATGTTTTGTCATAACGCTGCTTAAAACACCGTTTATAAATTTAGGCGAATTTGTATCTCCGTAAACTTTTGCTATTTCAATGGCTTCATTAATTGCTACAATCGGCGGTACATCCTCGGAATAAATTATTTCGTACACACCTATTTCAAGTATGGCACGATCAACCGGCGCTATTTTTTCAACCGGCCATTCAGGTGCGTTTTCCCGGATAATATCATGAATTTCAGACAAATTCTTAACTACACCTTCAATAGTATCGTTTGCAAAAGATTTATCTTTTATTTTTGCAGATAACTGGCGAATATTATAGGCAAGCATGCTTTTAAAATCCAGATTTTTAATGTTTTCTAATTTCTGGAGAAACTCATGTTCGAATATTGTTTGCATCACAGCAATTCTTGCGAGGTGGCGATAACTTGCCATTATTTCAAATTACGCTTTTACTTTTGTAATCTTTTCGATCTTCTTTTGAAGATTTTTAACCTGTCGTCCTTTGTATTTGCCGCATTCATCGCAAACATTATGTGCAAGTTTTGATGCACCGCAATCAGGACATTTGGTTAAGTTGACACCATTCTCAAGCCTTTTGCGGGTAAGCTTTTGAAAAGTGCTGTAACGGCTCTTGGTAGTTGATTTAGCTGTCTTTTTCTTCGGTACCGGATGTTTTGGCATTATATAACTGTTTAAGTATTGCTAATGGTTTTTCTTGTTTGCTGTCTTTTGTGCAGTTGCAACTTTTTTTATTCAAGTTAACTCCGCATACCGGGCAAAGCCCTTTACAGCTATTAGAGCATACTGGAATCATTGGAAAATGCAAGATGATTTCCTGTCTTAAAAAATCACTTACATCTATCTGCATATTTTTTAAATCAAAATAAAAAGTATCCATTATATCGCGCACATCTTTTTGCTTTTCAAAAAAATAAAGTCTGTTTGATTCCGGCACATTTATTGAGAAAGTAAAATTATCTCTGCATTTTGTACATTCAAATTCCAAATCAACGGTTAAATCTTTAATCTCTGCAAGAATACCGTCTTCAAGTTTCATAAAATCGATATCACATCTAACATCGCTCAATATTTTTACGTCATCCGGCTCAAACGGTGCTTTTTCATCAATTTCAAATTTTACTTTTGTTCCTTCGGGGTCACGGACAAGCTCCCCCAATTCAAAAACAAATCCTGATTGTTTCATGATCTTTGACTTAATAACAATCTCAATACAAAAATAAACAAATTAAATATGTCTAAATACAGATGAATAGCCGCATCTATATACCGGTCTTCAGGAAAACTTTTAATCCTTTGAAAATCATACATTGCAAATCCACTGAAAAGCAAAACACCTATTCCCGAATAAATCATTTCAAAAGTTGATCCCCATGGTATAAAGATTCCAATAACTCCGACTATGATCATTCCGATCAAAGAAATCATCAAAAATCCTCCCATTCCCGTGAGTGATTTTTTTGTTGTCCATCCTATTGCACCGGCTGCAGTAAACATTAATACGGTAGCCAAAAGAGCTTTAATTACAATCCCCCACCCCGCAGTTGCGGAAGCAACCAACAAAATAGGTGTAACAGTTAGTCCCGTCAAAAACGCGAATAAAGAAAATAAAACATAATTAAGTGGTTTTTTTGTACTCCATGACCTTGAAGTAAAAATCAAAATCAATTCTGCACCGAAAAACACCCAGATAAGCCACTGTGCGCTCACAAAAGCTTCGAGTAAAAACGTAAACCCGGCCCATACTCCTACCGTTGAAACCATTATGGCCAGAGCAAAAGCAAACATTACTTTACCGAAAAAGGTAGGCTGAATCTCAGCTCTGCCCGGTGAAAATATATCAGATTGATCTTGTTGCATGATAAATTTAATTAGTTATATCAAAAGCCAGCACAATTTAACATAAAATGCTTTAAATGTCAGTGTTTTATATAACCTGGTTAAGCCGATTTCTTTACATTTTCGAACAACTTGGCATAAACGCGTCGTTGTTTGCTTTTCTCAGGCAATATACTTAATGCATCATTGAATCTTTTGTTCATTTCGGCTAAAGTTTTTAATTTTCCTTTATCCAGTTCAGCGGAAAGATTTTTCATGGTTGTTATGAATTTTGAAACCAAATCAGCCAATTTTTTATATTCTTTTGCTTTTTGTTCGCGCGACATCGAATCAAGTTCGCTTCTGCGCTCTTCGACAAGCTTATTAAACAATTCCCGGGGGGTTCTTAAGCCTTCAAGTATTCCTTTAACTTCATTTGAAAGCATTTCTTTGTATTGTTTGGTATTTGCGGGTTGTTTTTTTTCGATCTCTTTTTTTGGTACAGCTGTTTGAAGTACCTTGAGTGTTTCATCGCTTGTTGGCGGCCCCGCAATTTCTTCAGGTGGTTTTGGTTTTTCTTTCTTTGCTTTAGGCTGTTCTTCGGTTCTCACGCTTTCCTTTAATTTTTGTCTTAATGCAACCTGAGTTCCGGTCTCTTGTATAAAGTAACTTGCAGCTTCTTCTTCGTTGTCGGAAGGCCAATATCTTTTAAACCTTGTGGTCGCTTTATTGTTTCCTTTATCCAACTCCTGCACATCGAATTCATAGTAATCCTTGCCATTAACTTCTTTTTTACGTACATGAACGGCAAACCCCAATTCCTTTCCATCCCGTTTATAACCACCTTCCAATACCGCACTATCTTTATCAAGTTTTTTGGCGTAATTAATCAAGGAATCGGGAATAGGCCCCGCACTTGATCCTGTAGTTTCATTAAATTTCTTTATATCTTCGGCAATTTTTTTGCCGGGTTCTTCGGTTACCTGCTTAAGTTTTTCTTTAATTTGTTTCGGCTCCGCAGCGACTACCGGTTGTTCGGAATAATGGAATTCCGCTTCTCTTTCTTCTTTGGTCTTTTTAATTCCGGGTTTTTCAAAAAGCCCTTCAAGAGCGAGTTTTCTACGTTTTGGTGAAGGTTTTTCCGTTATTTTTTCGCCTTTATACCAAATTTCCCATTTTTTGTTTTGAGTTGCTTTAATGTCGAATGTATAACTACCTGTTTCATCTTTCACAAAAAGTTTATTTTTTAATCTATACATAGCCACATCCTTATATTTCAAAGGTACTCTGTCAGATTTTAATAATGTAAACAATTTTGGAAGTGAAGATAAATTTCCTTTTTTAATATCTTCATAATTTTGAGTAATAATCTCTCGCATCATTTTTATTCTTTCTCTACCTGAAATACTTTCGATTTTCCTGTTAATGCGCGACAAACTATCCTTGTTTAGCTTCTCTTTGGATTTTCCCATCTTCTGCATAAGCTGCATGAGTCGCTCACGTTTTTTTTCACTTAAATTGGGATTTTTAAGTAAACGTGCAATTCTTTCGTTTGTTCGTTTAAGCTGCGTATTTTCAAAGTCATTTTTTTCAGGTGATTTTTTTTGAGAAGGTTTTTTACTTAATGGCATTATATTTGGTGTTAGTTTTATCATAATATTATACCAAAAATCAGCTTGTTTATCAACTTGGATTAACGATATCTATTTTGTATATATGTGTTTCCAATGCCGGTTTTGACATTTTTTGTACTTTTCAGTCACACTTGCTACTCGCCTTATTTTGCTTAATCCCACTTTTGGCATTATCAACACATAAGCTAACTACGCAATTGAACCGAACCCATATATACTTCGGGTTAAATTTTATATAAAAATCATCAAACAAATCTCAATCTCCAATTACAAAAATTCGCGTCAACTCAAAATCGTCAATATTATATTTTTATGATATATTTTCAAATGATATTAACCTCAAATTATGTCAGACAATAAAATTCGCGTTGGAGTTATTTTCGGAGGCAGAAGCGGAGAACATGAAGTATCGATTATTTCGGCAAAAAATATTATTGTAGCCATAGATCGGGGAAAATATGAAGTAATTCCGATTGGTATAACAAAAGACGGACGATGGCTAATCGGCGAAAATGCAACGGAAAGTTTTTTAAATAACGATTACAGCGGACTCGAAGAAGTAGTTTTAAATACTAAAAGCGGCTCAAAAGAATTACTTAATATTAAAAAACAAGGCACTTATGAAAAACTTCACATAGATATATTCTTCCCCGCCTTGCACGGCCCTTTCGGAGAAGACGGAACAATTCAGGGATTATTTGAAATGGCAAATGTTCCGTATACGGGCTGCGGGGTTATGGCTTCTTCGGTTGGAATGGATAAATTAACCACAAAAGCATTATGCGAACAGGCGGGAGTTCCTGTTATACCGTACATCGGATTTAATAAAGCTGCTTGGGGCCAGGAGCCTTTAGATGTTATAGATAAAATTATTAAGGAGCTTCATCTGCCGGTTTTTATTAAACCATCCAATATGGGTTCAAGTGTTGGTGTATCAAAGGTTAAAAAACGAGATGAACTTAAAAAAGCAATTGAATTTGCCCTGGAGTTTGACCACAGAATACTTGTTGAAAAAGCACTTGATGTTCGCGAGTTCGAATGTGCCATTCTGGGCAATGATAGTCCTGAAGCTTCATGTGTAGGCGAAGTATTGGTGGGAGGTGAATTTTACGATTACAATGATAAATATGTTGACGGGGTATCTTCAACCAAACAGCCGGCTGATATAAAATCTCATTTGGCAAATAAAATTCAGGATCAAAGTTTAAAAGTATTCAAATTGATTGACGGAAGCGGTTTATCACGAGTTGATACGTTTTATGATAAACAAACCAAAAAAATTTACATTAATGAAATAAATACTTTTCCGGGATTCACAACTATTTCAATGTTTCCTAAGTTATGGAAAGCCGGCGGAATAGAATATCCGGATTTGATTGATAAAGTTATTTCACTCGGATTTGAAAAATATGAGCAAAAACAATTAAGAAAAGTAAGCTACGATGAAGCCGGAGAATGGTTTAAATAAAAATTGCTCAAACAATCTAACAATCCGCAGAGAAAATATCAAAATATTAACTTTTGTCAATCTATAAAAACTGAAATTACTAAACATACATTGACCAAATAACCCTATTTCTTTAAAATAATTGGGCTTTATATTTAGCTTTTCTATGGCAATTTTTGGACGAAAATCAAATAGCGGTAAAAATGTTTACCTTGCTGTTGATATCGGTACTGAATTTGTTAAAGCTCTGGTATGCCTCTCTGAAGGAACAAAAGGCAGAGTGATTGGTGTAGGACGCCAAAAACAAAAAATGGGCGATATGCAAAGCGGTGCGGTAACCGATATTGGCGGTGTAATTATGAATTGTCACAAAGCCATTAAAGAAGCTGAAAGAATGGCCGGAGTTTCAACCGACCAAATGATTTTGGGCATAGCGGGAGAGCTTGTTAAAGGCGCAACAACAACACTAAGTTATACAAGGCGCGAACCAAACACTAAAATCGACCTTTCGGAGTTAAAAAATATCGTTCATAAAATTCAATGGAAAGCTTTTGATAAAGTTCGAAGCGATCTGGCTTTTGAAACCGGATACAATGAAATTGATGTAAAGCTTGTTAATGCAGCGATTGTTGATGTTCAGATTGACGGATACAAAGTTTCAAATCCAATAGGATTTCAGGGTAAAGATGTAGATGTCAGTATATTTAATGCATTTGCACCTCTTGTTCATTTTGGCGCTTTGCAGACTATTGCCGCGGAATTGAATAAAGAATTAATGGCTATTACCGCCGAACCTTATGCTGTTGCGAGATGCGTCGGCGAAGAGAATTCAAACAGTTTTTCAGCCGTATTTATAGATATAGGCGGAGGAACAACCGATATTGCGGTTGTTAGAAACGGCGCTGTTGACGGCACAAGAATGTTTACTTTAGGCGGCCGCACATTTACAAAAAGACTTGCTCAGGCATTAAATGTTTCGTTTGAAGAGGCTGAAAATATAAAGTTGGCGTACAGCAATGACAAACTTGAAAAACAATCCCATAAAATAGTAAGAGAAGCCATGAAAAGCGATTGTGAAGTATGGCTTTCAGGTGTTGCTTTAACACTTGCCGAGTTCGAAGAAGTTGATGTTTTACCGCATAAAATTCTGCTTTGCGGAGGAGGCTCACACTTGCCTGAAATCAAAGAAGTACTTGAAACACGTGAATGGTACAAAAAACTTCCTTTTACTCAAAAACCGGTAATGAACTTTATTAAACCGAAAATGATAACCAATATGGTTGATGAAACAAAAAAACTTAAAGATCAGCAGGATGTTACACCTGTTGCAATTGCCAATTTGGGATTGGAATATATTGGCGAAGAAAAAGTTATATCAAAAATTCTTAAAAAAATTGTGCGTTTAATGCAAATTTAACCTTTGAACATTGACCAAAAAAAAGGTCGGCAGACCTCCGAAAAAACCGGAAGTAAAAAAAAGAAGCATCAGCAGAAACAAAGATGCGGATCCTGTTAAAGAAGCTGAATTGAAAGAAAAAATAATCAGTAAAAAAAAGGTGCTTTTTACGGAAATTGATGAAGAAATAACAGGCATTTACGACAAACTCAAAAAGTATAAATGTAAAAATATATACATTGTTGTGCCAAAACGTGCTGTTTTATTTCAAAGCATAGTAAATTTAAGAATACTCAAGAGAAAAGCCGAAGACTTAAAAAAGAACGTTTACATAATAACAAATGACAACAACGGAATGCAGCTTGCCCAAAGAGCGGGATTTGAAGTTTTTGATAAACTGGAAGGAAGCGAACATCCTTCTTTGGTATCGGGCAAACTAAAAGATGATCAATTAAGAATAACGCCACTGGAAGCAAGTATCAACACTTACGAAGATGAAGCCCCAACAAGGCTGGCATCCAAAAAAATATCAATAGCGGAATTGATAAGACGATCAAAAAAGACTCAAAAAGGGCCTGTCCGGGCAGCAAGAGCAAAGAAAAAGAGCAAAAAAGAGAAGAATCGTTATGTGCTTGTTTCTCCTAACAGGCAGGCTTTAACAATTCTTATCACCATAAGTATTTTGATACTTATTTTGATTGTATATATAGCAATCCCGGGTGCCACAATAAAATTAACTCCAAAATCAAATACAATTTCAACAACAGCCAATGTAACACTCGCGGATGCGTCCAGAAACCGGAGTTACCTTGATACTCATCCGCAAAATGTAATTGCGAGTTTTTCTGTTGAAACAACCGTAAAAAGAACGATTACTTATCAAACAACAGGAAACAGGTTTCAGGGTAAAAACGCTACCGGAAACATAACAATAATAAATACAACCAATCGTGAATGGCCTTTGATCGAGCAAACAAGATTTCAGACTTCCGACGGCCTTGTATACAGAATTCAGCAGGGTGTGACTGTGCCGCCCGCAAGTGTGAGTGAACCCGGTAAACTGGAAGTTTTTGTTGTTGCGGATGAACTTGATGCAAACGGATTAATAATAGGAGAACGCGGAAATATTGAGCCGACTTCGTTCTTTTTGCCGGGATTATCGGATGCAAACCGGGAAAAACTTTACGCGGAAAGCTACGAGCCTTTGAGCGGTGGTGAAACAATTACACATAAAATGGTTTCGGAAGAAGATATTAACGCCGCAAAAGGCAAAATGGAAGCGGAACTAATAAATTCAGCCGAGGAAGAACTTAAAAAAGCAGTGCTTAAAATGAATCAGGAAAGAAACATAGAATTAACTTTATTAACGGGTAACGGCGCAATTGAATTGGGGGACCCGCAAATATTTGTTGATGAAGAACTTGTTGGAGAGATGGTTGAATCATTTGAAATTTCAGGTGAAGTTTATGCTGAGGGCGTTGCTTATAATTATAATGAACTTGAGAACATTTTAAGAGCCAAACTAAAACTTTCAAAAAGTCCTGAAAAGAGAATAGTAAAAATAGATTCCGATAGTCTCTCATACAGACTTATTCCCGTTGAAGAAGGCGAAGACCCTTCGCGTCAAAAAATAACGGTTACAATTAAGGGAATCGAACAATACGAAATAAGTCCCGACAAAGAAAACGGCCGAAGATTAATTGAAAATATCAAGGACCATATAGTCGGTAAAAGCGTAGATGAAGCTGAAAATTATATTCAACAGCTGCCTTCCATAAATAAAGTTGAGATATCAAGCTGGCCCGCATGGTCGCCAAATCTTCCATCTGTTCCGGACAATATTAAAATCGAAATTGTTCGGCCTTGACAAAAATCCTTGTTTTTGCCATAATTAGACCCTTTGTTAAAATTTTATGCTTAAATATTTAAATAAAATAGGATTTTTTATTGCAATGTCAGCGATATTCGCTAATACGGCGCATGCTGTAAATACAAACAGCATGATGCCGCTCGGTGGTAATCCCGAAGCGTATATGGATGATATCGGTGATACCGTTAATGAAGAAGCCGAAGTTGATCTTCCGCCGGAAGCGAATCTTAAAGTACGAAACGATTCCGGAAACATTGATATGTATTCGGGAACAACGGCTACGACATTCACATTTTACGGAACTTCTTCAAAAGATGCGGAAACTCCGAATTATTTATTGGAAGTTAGATTTGATTTTGAAAATGACGGCAAGCTTGATACATATTATTCACAGCAAAAAGAAGCCGGTTATAAATATAAAAAACCGGGTATAAAAACCGTTCGTATGGATGTTTTGGATAAAGCGGGGCATGTTTCTTCGGCATATAAACAGATAACCGTTGTTGAAAACACAAAACCAAGAGCTCATTTTACGGTTGAACCAAGCATCGGAACCCCGGGAACACTATTTACCTTCGATTCATCCGCCTCAAATGACGACCAATACAATAAAGATTTATTGACACACCGTTATGATTATGATGGAGACGGTACATGGGATACGAAATTATCCAAAATAACAACCGGAAAACATAAATTCGATACTCCGGGCCTTAAAAATGTTAAACTGCAGGTACTGGACCCCGAAGGCGCAAGTGATACCTACACTTATACGGTTTATATAAAACCAAACACACCTCCGGTTGCCGACTTTGTTGTTACGGAAAACGAAGACGGCAGGGTTGTTGTTGATGCGGAAAATTCATTCGATAAAAATACCGATAAATTAGAATACAGATGGGATTTTAATTATAACGGTAAAAATGATATCCAATATGACACTCCGTGGATCGGCTCGGGATTGGCTTCGCATGTTTATAAAAAACCGGGAGAATATCTAATAAAACTAATGGTTAAAGACCCCGATTCTGCCATTGCTGTAAGAATAATGAGAATTTTTGTTGATATTTTACGCTAAATAAGGGAAAATATATAAGGTGTGTATATTTTATGCACGTTTGTCCTTAATTATTTTCATATGAATTACAAATTCCATCTTTCCGTTTTAACCGGAGCCGTAATGATAGCGGTTTTGGTAACTTTAATTGCGCCTGCTTTTACCGGCGCCGTAGGACCAAAGGCTGATCCACCCGATAATGCGGGTTTGGTGCCGACTTTTAGCGGGTTGAATGTTGAAAATCAAATCAATACTGATACTTTTTTTGCTAATGGAGCTGTGACTGGCGGTAGTGCTAACTTTGACAGTGTTGTTACACTTGGAAATATTAGTGCAGGCAATAATTTAGAGGCAGGTGCTAATTTAACAGTTAATGGAACAAGCACATTGAATGGTGAAACAAATGTCAACGGCCTATTTTATGTTGACTCCGATCAAGATGGAAAAGCTGAATTACAAGGTCTAGGCTTTAACACAGGCATTATTGGCAAATATTCAGACGGAGCTTATATGGCAGTTGAAAATTTTTTCGGCTCAATTCTTCTAAAATCAACTGTAGGTGCCGGAACTGTAACCATTGAAGCAAATGATTTTAATGTTAACGGACCAATGGATGTAGATGGCAAATTAACAGCAAATCAAGTTGGTAGTTATTATCAAATATATAGAAAAGCCAAAAGTACTAATTATACTTTTGTTAATTGCTATAGTGGTGATTATCTAACAAGCTGCAATGGGAAAACATCTTCGAGTTTAGTATATGCCTATCCGAGTAACAACATTTGCCAAGTTAAATCCAGCAGTAGTGGAACAATTTATGCAAGAGCGGTTTGTTTTGATCCGGATGGAACCTATAGCGGCATAATTAACGCAGATTCTTAAATTATTCTTCAATCAATTCTAAACATGCCACTTTTACATCAGCATGTGTAATTTTTTCACAATCTGACTTTTTTGGCTCACCATTAAAAGAATCTAATAATTGCAAATCTTTTTGTATTTGCTCATTTTCCGCGGCCTCTTCCTCTTCTTGTAGTTGTTCTTTATTTATTCTTTCAGCCTCTATATCCTGAATTATATTTCTTACTTCTTGTGATTCTGTATTTGATATTGATTCTGCAGCTTCTTCCCCAACCGGATCCACATTTTCCTCTTCCATCATAACTTGTTCGTCTTTTGGTTCTTCTTGCTCCTGTCCGTTACATCCGATTAAAAGAAAGGTTCCTAAAAGCAATACAGCAATCAATAAAGCTTGTTTTCTCATGATAAGTAAGTTAAGTTATAAAATCCATGAACAATTATAACGAATTAGATGAATATTGTCATTAAAACTCTCGGATGCAAAGCTAACAGGTATGAATCAGACAAAATCCAGAGCTTGCTTGAAGACAAACACCTTGTTGTTGATGCAAATACCGCCACTTTAAAACACGCTGATGTGGTAATCGTTAATACTTGCACTGTTACTCATGTGGCTGATAAAAAATGCAGGCAGACAATCAATAATTTAAGAAATCGGTATCCCGAAGCTAAAATTATTGTATTCGGGTGCGGAGTTAATGTTGATAAAAAAGATTACGCGATGCTTGAAAATGTTGATTATGCTTTAACCCATCCAAATAAAGTAATAAAACTTATTAAAAAAATCTCAAAAAAATGCAAAACAACGCATAATCACTCAAATATATTCCAAAACAGAACAAGGGCACTGATAAAAATTCAGGACGGATGCAATAATTTTTGTTCTTATTGTATAGTTCCTTTTACAAGAGGCCGCGAAAAAAGCAAACCGTTTTATACTGTGATAGATGAAGTTAATCAAAAAATCAACAAAGGATTTAAAGAAATTGTACTAACAGGCATTAATATCGGAGCATACAAAAGCAATCATAAAGATCTTGCCGACTTGATAGAATTAATACTAAATGATACCCAAATACAAAGATTAAGATTAAGTTCAATAGAACCGCAAAATTTTAACGCAAAATTTTTAGAGCTTCTTAAAGATAAACGCTTCTGCCCACATCTTCATATTTCTTTGCAGTCCGGCAGTGATGAAATACTTCAAAAAATGAACAGAAGATATGATACAAAAATGTTTCTGGAGATGATAAAGGCCTTAAGAGAAGCGGTTCCTAAAATCAGCATTACCACAGATGTTATTGTTGGATTTCCAAGTGAAACCGAAGGAAATTTTAATGAAACAATAAATTTTGTTAAAAAAATAGGATTCAGCAAAATTCATATATTCCCCTATTCAATACGCAAAGGCACAACGGCAGCAAAAATGGCGGATCAGGTGCCGGATTGGATAAAAAAAGACAGATGCGATTATTTGAGAAATATCGAGCTACAAT
>CAYFUK010000011.1:0-26976 GCA_964346325.1 uncultured Candidatus Peribacteria bacterium
GTGTATCTGTTGTCGGGTCTACCGGCACTGCAGAGTAGCTATGTTCGGCGTGGATAACCGCTGAAAGCATCTAAGTGGGAAGCCACTCCTAAGATTAGATATCTCCATGAACCTCCAGGAAGACTACCTGGTTGATAGGTTGCAGGTGTAAGTATAGTGATGTACTTAGCCGAGCAATACTAATAGGTCATTGAACTTATAACAGAACTTAACTTTGCGATGAATTAAAGTATTGATGCTTAGTCTCATGCTTGTAAGGGGCTGAGTGTCGATACTTTGAAAAGTCGTAAGACTAGCAATTTGTGTGAATAACATCGCACATAAAACAATTTTGTTCCTATTGAAAATTTAGAAGCTCCTGTCTTGGTAGCTCTAGAGAGTGGGGTACACCTGTTCCCATTCCGAACACAGAAGTTAAGCCACTCTTCGCCGATGGTACTGCTACATGAGTAGTGGAAGAGTAGGACGCTGCCAAGACAGGGGTTTTTAAGTATATTCGAAAAAGATGATTTATGCGAAATTCCCCCCGGAAGGAATTTTTGGCGGGTACCCAATATTAAGTACCTGCTTCCGCACCGGCTTCTTCCTCTTCTTCGTTTTCTATTTCGGCTTTGGCAGCCGCATCAAGTACATCACTATCAATTTTAATATTTGTTTCCGTAATATCTTCAAATTTTTGTGTGCGTGATGTAATCGGATTATAAATTTCGTAAAACAGTTCAATCAAATCTTTTGTTTTTAATTGTTCAATCTGTAAACCGCTGTTTTGAAGTCCTGATTTTACAGTATTCATTCTTTGATTCAGATTCTTTTTTAAAGCGGCAAATTCTTTATGCCTTTTTTTAAATTCCGAAAATGTATCTTTAGGTTTAAGGTTCTGAAAAAATCTTTGTAATACATTCGGTTTTACTGCTCTGAAGGGATCAAAAGGGACTATAACGTAAAATTCTTTCTCCATTATATCCGCATATTCAACAAGTCTTTGAATATAATCGATATATTCGTAGGTCTGACGCTGCAAAAGATCATTGTTTTGTTTTTCTCCAAGATCGTTTAATTGATCAATATAATTATCAATATCCAGTTTTTTCGATCTTATAACTATCTGAATAGGGAATTCTATTGAATTAATGAATCCCTGATATGAATAAATGATTGCGTTTTGTTCATCATCCGATTTTAAATTGAAGTTTATACTCGAAACTTTTAATACTCCTCTGATTCCGCCGTTTTTTAAAACAACCGTATCATCACGAATTTCAGCTATTTTCATATAAACCTGCGAACTTGAAGCTGTAGTTTTTTGAGCTTGTTTTACCGCTTTATCATTAGCTTTGTTTTTATCCTTTGTTTTTGGCATTATTTTTGCTTGTTAATTGCTTTTTTATGAGCTTCTTTGCCGTATGTATCCAGAATTTTGGTTAAATCATCAATTTTTTTGATTGTCTGCTGTGCTTTTTCTCCTTTTTTATCCTTTTTTTGTTTTCTTTTTTTACTTTCCGTTTCGATAGGTTCTCTACCTGTAATTTCAGCACTGGCTTTTATCCATTTTCTTTTTCTCGGTATAAAAATATATTCGAATAACATAATCATAAATTTACCAAATGATAAGTTATATATTCTTACAAATGCAATAAGTAGTGTGGCAATTACAATTATTGCCACGGGAGGCACCCAGACCTCCCAGTAATAACTGCGTGCGAGTATTACATATATAATATATGCCAAGCCTCCTCCCGCTCCCAGTATTATCATGTGTCTCAGAGTCAGAGGTCCAACTATCTTGTCCGCCATTTGTACATTTTGAGGTACCTTGGCTTGCATAATCAGCTATTAATTTTATATTAATTTTCTATTAATTATACCAAAATTTGGCTTAAAGTTCAAGAATGTTTACAAACAAGCGGGCATTTGATAAAATCACCCAAGATATAAAATAACAAACCAAAAACTGAACAATAAAATTATACAAAATATCAGAAATTTTTGTATTATAGCTCACATAGATCACGGAAAATCAACTTTGGCCGATCGTTTTCTTGAAGTAACCGAAACTATACAAAAACGTGATATGAAACACGGTCAACTTTTGGATACAATGGATCTTGAACAGGAAAGGGGTATAACAATAAAATTACAACCCGTTAGAATGGATTGGAATTACAATTCCGAAGATTATATTTTAAACCTGATTGATACACCCGGGCATGTGGATTTCAGTTATGAAGTCTCGCGCAGTCTCGCGGCATGTGAAGGTGCGATTTTGATTGTTGATGCGACACAGGGAATCCAGGCTCAGACACTTGCCAATTGTTACATGGCAATAGAACATGATTTAGAAATAATCCCTGTTTTAAATAAAATAGATTTGCCTTCCGCGGATGTAGAAAAAGTATCAACCGAAATTGAAACTGCACTCGGCATTCCAAAAGAGCAAATAATTTCAGTTTCAGCAAAAGAAGGCACTAATGTTGAAAAAGTACTTGAAACTGTAATTGAAAAAGTTCCGCATCCGGAAATATCAACAAAAGAAGACGAATTTAAAGCATTGATTTTTGATTCGGTTTATGACACTTACAAAGGTGTTGTTGCTTATGTCAGAGTTATGGGCGGCGGAGTAAAAAAAGGAGATAAAGTTCATCTTCTTCATACAAAAAAAGAAATTGAAGTAATGGAATGCGGTTATTTTAAGCCAAAATATCAATCTTCAAATCAATTGTTTCCGGGTGAAGTCGGATATATTGTAACCGGCTTAAAAACCGTTGCCGAAGCAAGAGTAGGTGATACGATCTGGCACTCGGGCAAGCATAAAATTGACCCGAATCTTGCCAGGCCTTTATCAGGTTATAATGTTGTTAAACCTTATGTTTTTGCCGGAATTTTTTGTGTTGACGGTGATGATTACCCGCTTTTACGCGATGCACTCGAAAAATTACAGATAAATGATTCCGCTCTTTCTTTTGAACCCGAGCAATCCGGTGCATTGGGATTCGGTTTTAGATGTGGATTTCTGGGAATGCTTCATATGGAAATTGTTCAGGAAAGACTTGAAAGAGAATATGATTTGGATCTGATAATAACTTCGCCCTCGGTTTCATATATTGTTGTAACAGGTGATGCGGAAGAAAAACTCATTTCAAATCCTTCACAGTTACCGGATCCGGCTAAAATGGAGGCGATAAAAGAACCCTGGATGAAACTTGAAGTTGTTACGCCCAAAGAATATGTGGGAGTGGTAATGAAATTGGTACAAGAAAGAAGAGGTGTTAATACAAATATGCAGTATATTGATCAGGATCGTGTAATTTTAACTTTTGATATTCCTTTGGCATCTATTGTTGTTGATTTTTATGATGCTCTAAAAAGCGGGAGTTCAGGTTATGCTTCGATGAATTATGATTTTCATGATTACAGGCAGGAAAACCTGGTTAAGCTTGATATTCTGGTGGGAGGAAGCATTGTTGAAGCTTTATCCGTTATTGTTCATAGGGATGAAGCCTATAGGACAGGTGTTTCAATTGTAAAAAAACTCAAAGAATTAATTCCAAAAACACAGTTTGAAATTCCATTGCAGGCTGCGATCGGTTCCAAAATAATTTCAAGGGAAACAATAAGAGCATTAAGAAAAGATGTAACAGCCAAATTATACGGCGGAGACAGAACAAGAAAAGACAAACTCCTGAAAAAACAAAAAGAAGGTAAAAAACGTATGAAAAAAGTGGGAAACGTTGATATTCCCCAGGAAGCATTTATGTCAATATTAAAACGTGATGAATAATGTTGTGGTTGCCTGAAAAGCTATTTGCTAGTATAATATATTGATATAATTGTATTTAAAAACAAAAATGAAATACATACTAAAAATAATTTTTTACTTAATTTTATTCGCCCTCATGGGCTTTCTGATTATATATCTGTTCTTTCAGGAAGAATTCAGAGATTTCAGAAAAGAATATTTGGGTGATGTTATGCCGTTAAAAACGGAACAAGAAAAAAATATTTCGGATTTAACCCTGAAAATCGCTTATTCATCTGATTATCAAAGTCTGGATCCGATTATCTCCAATACCAATTCAAGATCGAGAACATTGAATATATATGAATCGCTGGTTAAAACTGACAGAAATTTGCAGTTTGAACCCGGCCTGGCTTTATCATGGGGAAGATTTGATGATACAACATGGGAGTTTAAACTTCGGCCCGATGTTTTGTTTCATGACGGCAGTACATTTGATGCCGATGATGTTATTTCGAGTTTTAACCGGGCAATAAAACTTCCGCAATCCGACTTAAAAAATAAACTCAATACTATTAAAAGCATTGATAAAACTGATGATTTAACAATTGTAGTATCTACCTACGAACCGGATCCTATATTGATAAATCGCGTTTCTTCCGTATTAATATCACCGCAGGGTAGAGCAAATTTTAAAAACCCGGTTGGAACTGGTCCTTATAAATACAGCGCCGAAAAAGAACACGAAATAGCAATCGAAAGATTTAATGATTACTGGGGACAGCTTCCTTTTTATAAGACTGTTTTATTACAAACAATACCTAATCGGTTTTCCCGAATTGATGCTTTAAAAAATGGTGAAGTTAATATTTTGGCCAATGTTCCGCCAACTTTTGCTAATGAACTCGAAGATCGGCAGGCGGTGACCATTATTTCCGTACCCAGCCTGGAGGTTAATTTTCTGGTTTTTAATTTCAAATCCGATTTACTGGAAGATGAAAGAATAAGAAAAGCTATTTCAATTGCTTTTAATAAAGATGCCTTTGTTGAATTTTCAAACGGTTATGCAACACCCTCAAATCAATTTGTAAGTAATGGTGTGTTTGGTTTTAACCCTGATATAGAAGCACAAGAACAGGACGTTGAACTGGCCAAATCCTTAATAAGAGAATATGACCCTTTTATGCGCCCCTCCGTAAGTATAGATATGGTTCTCGGAGCCGAAGCAATAGGTGATTTTATTAAATCACAATTAAATGATATCGGCGTAACTGTAAACATAAATTATATAACTTTTGACACTTTAAGAGACAACATATTCAATAAAGAATCTCAAATGTATTTACTTGGATGGCGCAGTGAAATGGGTGATGCAAGCGAATTTCTTGAAAATGTAGTTCATACGGACGGCAATTTTAACGGCGGCTCTTTTTCAAATAAAAAAGTGGACCAGTTAATTGAACTTGGAGTTCATAATCTTGATGAATCAAAGAGGCTTGAACAATTTCAGACAATTATGAGGATCATTACAAAGGAAGAGATAATCGGAGTTCCGTTATTTGAAACGGAAATAATATACGGAATAAGGGTTGGCACACACTTTCATCCAAGACTTGATGGATTTATTTTAGCATCTGAGGTTTCTAAAATTTAATAAATATATGTATTCGATAAAAACCAAATTAATAGCGATAATCACACTCCTTATAGTAGGATTGTTTGGAACTGCGGCTTTTTTATTAATTCGTGAACAGCAAAAAGATCTTACAAGTGATGTGTTTTTTAGGGCACGTTCTTTTGGGGAATTAACAGCAGATGATATTGTGAATAATTATAATCTCTATTTGGAGCAACAGGGTTTTATTTATTTTAATCGGGAAATTACAAACATATTCAGTAAAACGAAAAATGTTGATTTAATTCAGATTTTTAATTACAGCGGCGAGCTTTTATATGATTCAATGCAGGAAGGATCCGGGCAATATGAAGGTCCCGAAAGAATAACTGAAAATCCTGAATTGTTAAATCAGATAAGAGCGCAAAATTCTTCTGTTAAAACTTCCGAAAACAGAATGGTTTATTTGGATAAAGTTCAGACTAACGAAGGCTATGAAATAAATTATGTAGATCAAAATGAAAATCCTGTTGAGTCGATTGGTGACCTTGAAAGAATAGATTATTTTGTTTTTCCCGTTCAGGATGAGTTTGCTGTTGTTTACCATGCAAATTATTCGAATCTGGACCAATTGGTGCGGGATGCAACAATAAGAACTCTGATATTGGCGGCCTTGGGTGTAGTAATCGGATTGATATTGATAATATTTGTTGCGAATCGTATCACAAAACCATTAAAAATTTTAACCAAAGGCGCGGGAATTATTGGTCAGGGTAACTTTAAACACAGAATTGGAATCAAAACTCATGATGAGCTTGAAATACTTGGAGATGCATTTAACAAGATGGCGATTGATCTGGAAAAAAGTACCAAAGCACTGGTTTACAAAGAGCGTGTTGCAAAAGAACTTGAACTTGCGCAAAAGATTCAATCCGACCTTATTCCTAAAAAATTACCCGAACTTAAAGGAGTTGATATATCTGCCGGGTTGATACCCGCAGAAGAAATCGGAGGCGATGTTTATGACTTTTTAAAACGCGATGAAAATAACACGATGTTTTATGTTGGCGATGTAACAGGTCACGGGGTACCATCGGGAATTCTGGGTTCAATTGCAAATGCAATGTTTTACAGCAATGTTAATAACCCAAAACTTAAAGATATTATGGTAGATGTGAACAGTGTATTAAAAGCAAAATCACTTGCAAATATGTTTATAACTCTTTGTTTATTAAACTGGGATGAAGAAAATCAGACATTAACTTATGTTAATGGCGGGCATGAACAAATGCTTCATTTTAACGCGCAAACCGGCGATGTCAGTTTATTAAAAGGCGGGGGAATAGCTCTGGGCATGTTTCCCGATATTAAGAAAATGGTCGAAGAACAGTCTGCTCCTTTTGGACCTGACGATGTGCTTGTTTTATACAGTGACGGAATACCCGAAGCCTGGAAAAATGAAAAAGAAAACTACGGAATGGACAGATTTAAAGCTACTTTGCAGCAATACGCAAAATTACCAACCGCTACGGAAATAAGGAATTCAATACTTAAAAACGTAAAAGAATTTATGGGCGATTACAAACAGATGGATGATATAACAATTCTTGTTTTAAAGCGCAAGGCCTAAATTTTAATACCCGGCACAGGAAAGTTCTTACATAAATCGTGAACCTCGTTTTTTATTCTGTTTAAATGTTCGTCATCTTCATGTTTTTCCAAAGCGCTTGCCATAAATGAAGCTATTTTATGCATTTCCCGTTCTTTCATTCCCCGTGTTGTCAGTGCGGGAGTTCCCAGCCTTATTCCGCTAGGGTCAAAAGGGGATCGCGGATCAAACGGCACGGTATTTTTATTAAGTGTTATTCCCGCTTTATCCAAAGCTTCCTGTGCAATTTTACCCGGGATATCTTTGTTTGTAAGATCAATTAAAATTAAATGATTATCTGTGCCACCTGTTACAAGTTCAAAACCGAATTCAGTTAATTTGGCAGCCAGTGCGCGCGCATTATTAACCACCTGAGCCGCATAGTCTTTAAATTCGGGCTGTAAAGCTTCTCCAAAAGCCACTGCCTTGGCTGCTGTAGTATTATCGTGCGGTCCACCCTGCAGACCGGGGAAAACGGCGCGATCAATATCTTTTGCATATTTCTTTTTACACATAATCATTGCGCCGCGCGGTCCGCGTAAAGTTTTGTGTGTAGTTGTTGTTATAACATCAAAATAAGGTACCGGGCTTTCATGAGAGCCTCCCGCAATCAGTCCGGCAATATGAGCGATGTCGGCCATTAAAACTGCTCCTGTTTGATCTGCGATTTCTTTAAATGCCTTCCAGTCGATTTTTCGCGGATAAGCGGTGTAGCCGGCTATAATTAATTTAGGTTTATTCTTTTTTGCAATTTCTCCGATTTCATCCATGTTAAGCATTCCTGTTTCTTTTTCAACCCCGTAAGGCGCTATATTAAAATATTTACCGCTTAAACTGATTGGCAATCCATGAGTAATGTGTCCGCCATGATCAAGTTTTAATCCCATAATTGTGTCTCCATACTCCAAAAGACCAAAATATACAGCTGCATTAGCGGGGCTGCCCGAATAAGGCTGCACATTCACATGTTCTACATCAAATAGTTCTTTGGCACGGTCAATTGCAAGCTGTTCAACCAGATCAACATTTTCCTGACCGCCGTAATATCTTTTACCCGGATAGCCTTCTGAATATTTATTTGTAAAAATTGAACCCGTAGCTTCCATAACAGCTTCGGATGCGTAGTTTTCAGACGGTATAAGTTCAATTCCCTTCGCTTGTCTTTTTTGTTCTTTTTCAAGTATTTTATATACTTTCGGATCGGTGTTTGATAATGCGGTCATATTTATATGGTTATGGTTTGTTTATCGGTAATTATTAAATCAACTTTTATATCGTGTTTTTCAGCAGGGATATTGTCAACAATTTGAAAGTTATATGCAAGTCCAACTTTTAAACAATTTAAATTTTTATTTAGATAATCATAATATCCTTTGCCGAATCCTATTCTGTGGCCGGAGTCATCAAACGCAATACCCGGGATTAATGCAAAATCTATGATTTTTGGATCGATTTTTTTTGAATCGGCTTTTGGTTCGGGAATAGAAAAAGCACCTTTTTCAAGATCTTCCAATGAATTTATTTTATATATATCTATTTTATTACCCTTAACTTTGGGAACATAAATATTCTTTTTATATAAATTATTTAAAATAAGCTTAATTGTATCAACTTCATTTTTGAAAGATATATAAAAAAGTACATGTTCGGCTTTTTTGAATGAAGAATTTGAAATTATTTTTTTATATATTTTTTCATCGAATATATTTTTTTTATTTTTATTTAAATTAAGGCGTTTTTCTTTGAGAATTTTTCTTATTTCGGATTTAGTCTGCATGTGAGTTTTATAAAACCGGAATTAAGTATAGCTTGCATTAAGGAATTCTTAAAGTTAAAATCCATATACCTATGAAGAAGTCAAATTTACCCAAAATTATTGTTATTACTTTTACTGTTGCCCTGGTTACGGGAATATTGGGCGGAGCTCTTACCAATGAATATCTGGTTGCATATTTATTCGATCAATTAAGTGAAAAACAAGAGGAGAAATTCCCGATTGTTAAAAAGGTAATTGAAGAAAAAGTATATTTAGAGGAGTCTTCAACAATTGAAGCAATTGATACGGCGTCCAAAGCACTTGTTCTTGTTTCCGAAACATCACAGATTAAAAATGCATCTCTTTCGACATCCGGCATGGTATTAACTTCCGACGGTATAATTGTTACTTGTTCTTCTTTTGTTGAAGACAGAAATTCATGGTTTATTATTATGGATGATGGACAAACATACAGCGCCCGGGTAGTTTATCATGATAAAAATGATGATATTGCCTTTTTACAAATCACAGACAAAAATCAGTTTAAATATTTCGATACACTTAAATTCAATAGTGAACCTCTTAAAACCGGACAGAAAATTTTATCCATTGGTGCTTTTAACAAAGCCAAATCCGGAATCGTTTCATATATAACCAAGTTTCCGACGGAATCTATAATATCCGATTACGAAATTGACAGTAATTTTGCATGCGGACCTTCGGTAAATATGAATGGTGAATTTATTGGTATTACTCTGGATTCTGATTCAATAGAGCAGGGGACAAGCCATATAATACCCGCCCCTGCAATTAATAATGCTTTGAATACTTTTAAGACAACTCTTCAATAAGAACAATAGGTACAGGTAATTGTTTCAAAGTGAGTTTGTCTGTCATTTTATCAGCCTCTTTTGTATTTAACGGTGCCATTATTTTTAGAATTCCATTATCAATAACTTCTTTTACGGTAAAGCTGGTAATTAATTCATTGCCCGAGAAGATTCCAAGAATATCACCTTGGTTTTGAGTCAATTCTTGCAATTTTTTTTCGCCTTCCGGGTCCAGCTTAAGTTTTAAAAACGGATCATATTCTTCGTCGTACATTGTTTTTATTGTAGCGATATGATTACCTTTTAATTTTGTAGGTTCCCATTCGGCAGGCCTTAATGCGTAAAATATTACACCAAAGGTAGCCTGCATTTTATCAAGTGTTTCTTCGTATGCTTCTTCAATTTCTCTTGCTTTAATAATATGGAAACCAAAAGGGGTTTCAACAACATCGCTTATTTCATCCGATTTATTGAGTTCAAGTGCCGCATTTTCAAATTCTTCAACATATCCGCCCGAACCTGCTGGGTTCTCAAGATACCCTCCGCTTGCATTATTGGATGGATCATCAGAATATTCCAGAGCCAGTGCGGAAAAATCACCTCCGTTATCCAGTTTATCTTTAACCTCATTGATTAAAGCTTCCGCTTCTTCTTTTTTTCTTGTTATATCTTCCGATGCTCTCATTGCGCCTTCGTAAGCAACTAAAATATGGTTGGCATCAACAAGTTTAGGATGTTCAATAACCTGTTCAGCTTCTTTTTTATCGAAAAGTTTGATAATACTTGCAATTTTAATCGGAGCTGCAAGTGCAAACGGCCTTTCGTTATATTCAATTACTTCTTCATTTACCTCTCCGGGTTCAAGGTCAAAAACAATATCCTTGAATGAAGCTTTTATTTCATCTTTATACATCCAGTCGGCATGAGAATAAAATATTCTTTCGGGATCATCCAGAACATCGTTTTGAGCCGTTAATTCAAAATTTTCACCGTTCTTGATTTTTCCAAGAGTGTTTTTTGCTTTTTCAAGTATTTCGGCTTCATATTCAGATTCATCTTTGATTTTTTTCTTAATCGAAAAAGTGGAATTTCGGCTTATTGTTTGTTTGATGTTATTTATATCATCAATTGTTCCGAATTTTACCGTCAAATAATTTAAATCATCTTCGTCTGATTCATTTATTTCAACTTCCGCCACTTCGTAATCGCTGAGCCTTTCTTTTATGGTTGATTTAAGATCGTCGATTGCTTTTTGTTCGTCACCGTCAAAATTGGTTAAATTAACCAGATATTTAAGTTCGTGTGTTTCATATTTGCTTGATTTTGTAATGTCCGCGTTGCAGCCCGAAACACTTATAATTATTAAAACTGCAACAAGTGTGTGGAATAATCTTTTCATTGCTTAAATTGTTAATTACATCAACAGATATTATAACAAATTTTTTAAAAAAAACTACTCAAAAACAGCTTGAAATTTTAGATTTTCTTTAGAAAAATTTTAAATTTATTATGTATTTTGTTAGATACAAATATCTAACAAATTTAATTATGGCAAAAAAAAAGATTAACAGAGCTGTAAAAGCTTTTGAAAATTCAGTTTTAGTATGCGGGCATTTGTATGAAGTTGAGAGTTTGGAGTTGGGTTTTAATTTTCCTGAAGATATTCAATCTGATTCTCAGGCTTGGTGTGACAAATGTGAAGAAAAATTTAATAAAGAACGAGGCTGGACAAAAGCCGCTTTAAAATTCGCTGATTTCCATGATTATTGTTATACGTGCCTAATGTTATTAAGAGATTTATATCTTGAAAAATTAAAAACGGGAAAACCCGGTAAATATAAATTGTGGTATTGATAATATTTATTATGTATTTTAGCCATATGTTCCATGGTGGGCGATGTAGGATTCGAACCTACGACCTCCTGGGTGTAAACCAGATGCTCTAGCCAACTGAGCTAATCGCCCTTGATTTTTTTGAAAGTTGCAACAATCTTTTTATCATTTTTTTTAATCAGATGCAACTTAAAAAAAGAGGCCGACTATTGAAGAAGCCGGCCTCTTACCCTCGTATGTAAATTTATTTAGAAATCCCAGTATCGGTTATGGTATCTGCCGTAATGTGCGCCTCTGTAAACGCAGTTTCGGTCATAGTATCCGCAGTAATCATGCCTATGATCGTCTTTGTTATAAAAATTAAAATAGAAGTGATTATAAACATAATTATTTAAGCTGTCTTTCCAATAATAGCGATTCTGACTGTGATCTTCATCGTATTCGTCTGTTTCGATTCTCTCGGCTTTTTGTTCGCAGTATCCGTTGCTGTAGCATATTTCATAAATAAAATAACAATAATCTCTTACGCAATATTTTCTTGTATTTCTGATTTCTGGCTCATTATTCGGAAGATCAGGACGATATTTGTAATCATAGCAATCTCTTCCTTCGCATCTTGGTGTTATTGAGGGTTCATTATTAACATGAGTCTCTGCCGGAGGCCGGGTAAAATAATGACATTCGGAAGGCCCCGGTGAGCCCGGACGAATGTTGCCTTCGCAATCATAATAATCAGCGCTTACGCTTTGTACTCCTATAATTGTAAGTGCTGCAATCGGAACCGCAAGGTAAAGTAATTTTTTCAGCATTTTTAATTGATTAATTTTAATTAGACAATATTAAAGCACTCAAGTAAAAATTTGTCAATATTAAAAAAGATGACTGATAGAACTATTGCAATTTTGAATTCGGTCTGGTGGGCAAGAGAGGACTTGAACCTCCACCTCCAAATAAACGGAGACTAGGCCCTCAACCTAGCGCGTCTACCAATTCCGCCACTTGCCCGTACAAAACTTATTTTATTTAATTTCAGGGCAAAAACAAGTTAAAATGGATTTTTTGGCTCAAAAATGCTATAATAATTGGATTTAAATGGACAAATGGAGCTATTATTCAGTGAAACAAAATTAGTATTTAAAGATCACAAAGGCACACAAAAACCTGAAGTTCAGCGAGAACCCGAAGTTTCGCCAAAACAAAAAAAATCCAAAAAAGAAAAAATCGAAAAAAAATATAAACAAACCAAAACCGAAATATCTGAAAGAACTCAGGAATCAATGACTGCGTTGCGTCAAAATATGACTCTTGAAATGTTTGCAAAAGGAATAAACACCGTTAAACGTCTGCGCGAAAAAATAAGCAGAGCTCCCATTGGACTAATCGAAAAAATAGAAGATAAATATCCCGGCATCACGCTTGCGGCATTTACTTCAAATCTTGAAGACAAAAAAAAGCTCGATTTAAAAAATTGGTCAAGTGATGAAATCTATTCGAATTTTAAAGAAAAAACTAAATATAAAATTGATTTTTTGGGTAATGATGATGCTGAAAAAAAATGGGGTCTTGCGGATATGCTCTCAATAACAATGCGAAAAGTTACGAAATACGAAAGAGGAAACGGAAATTTAAAGCGTGTAAGTTTTAGAAGAACCGGTTTAAAAGGCCAAAACAAACCAAGAAGAGGGTTTTATGATAATAGGGGATATATGGCGGTTCATTCGGGTGATGTGTTTGAATTCGAAAATTCAAATCCTGAATTTAATAATTTATTCAGAGAAAAAGAAGCCGATAAATATAAAGAAATCGATGAAAAATCATACGGAAAATATGAAGATTCAAAATACGCAAAGCAGGACAGGGAATTTTTTAAAGAAACTCCCCGCCGTGAACCGGAACGGGAAGCATATATTCCCGATGCCTCAAAAAGAGATATGATCGCCAGAGGCAGCACTCCTTTTGAGATTCGTCCCGGATATCGCCTGACAAAAGAAGAATACGATTGGTATAAATCAGCAAGGCGTGAAGCATACAGAATAGGCAGAATGGATATAAATCAAAGATTGGATATTTTGCAGCAAAGATATAATTTTAGAGATGCTCTTGATTATGCAGCTGATATGGTGGGCATTCGCGACAAAGATAAAAAATATTTTATTGCGATGAATGATGCTGTTTTAAGAGTTGAATCAAATTATAATCCGTATAATTTTAATGCACGCAAAAAAGCTGGAGCTTACGAGATAGCTCTTTCAACCGCTGCAGGTGAGTACCAGATATTAAACTCGGTTTGGAAAGAAATGCGAAAATTTTCCGAAAACTCAAGAAAAGGAAAATATTTAAGAAGACAATTAAAAAAATACGGAATAAATCCGGATATGCTTATGAAAATTGATTTTAATGCTCCAAGGCCTGAACAGGCAACACCTTTCCAAAGATGCATAGCACATAATTTATTCATGTTCAGATATTCAAGAATTCTTAAAAGGTTGGAATCAATCGATAATATATATGAAAAATTAAGAACAACAGAAGGAAGAACCAGGAGATCATGGATGCGCGCGATGTATTTATATTGGAGAAACGGACCGGGTGGTGCGGCGGCGTTAATACGAAATCTTCGCAGAGGCATCCCTTTGCCTGAAACTAAACAGGAAGCCAGAGATTATTTTAATACTTATCTGCGCTCGGGAGATTGGCAGAAAAAACGCGGATTTAATGATTTTTGGACAGTAATGCGCGTTACAAAAAAATTCGCTGACAGATTCCAGCAAAACCTTGACCAGCTGAGTTAGTAAAACAACCGAATTTATCTGTAAATCATTTGGTCTCTTCTTTGTCCTATTCCTATATAGTTAATCGGACATTCAATCAATTCTTCAATTTTCAATATATATTTTTGAGCGTTTTCAGGAAGTTCTTCGAATGATTTTGCTCCTGATGTATCTTTGATCCACCCATCCATCTCAATATATTCAAGTTCAAGATCTTTATATTGATCGATCACAGAAGGCATTGAATGTAGTTTTTTCCCTTTATATTTGTAACCGGTGCATAATTTTATGTGAGGCAGATCATCCAAAACATCGAGTTTTGTAAGATTCACCGAAGTCAGCCCGTTTATCATAACCGAATATTTGCCAACAACAGCATCAAACCATCCGCATCTTCTGGGTCGGCCTGTTGTTGCACCGTATTCACCGCCTTTTTCACGAATTTTTTCGCCAAGCTCATCTTTTAATTCCGTTGGAAAAACACCTTCACCCACTCTTGTTGTGTAAGCTTTCATTATTCCTATTACATTGGTGATTTTGTTGAGCCCGATGCCTGTGCCTGTATGTAATCCACCACCCGTAGGATTTGAAGATGTTACAAAAGGGTATGTTCCGTGGTCTATATCAAGATGTGCGCCGTTCGCACCTTCTACAAGGATTTTTCTGCCCTGATCAATTGCGTTATTAATATAAAGTGCGGTATCGGTGATAAAAGGCCTTAAATATCCCAGTTTGTTTCTGATTTTTTCAAGCTCTTTTTCGATATCGTGTTTTAAATCGGGATACATTCTCTGAAGCTGAATCAAAGTTGAACGTACATGATCACTGAATTTATCAAATTGCAGAAGTTCTCCCATTCTTACTCCTCTTCTTGCTATTTTATCCTGATAAGCCGGACCTATACCCCTTAAAGTTGTGCCGACTTTTTTATCACCTTTTCTTTCTTCTTCAAGGCCATCTATTTTTTTATGATAATCGAATACAATATGAGCGCGGTTAGAAATAAACAATTTTCCGTTTAAATCAATTCCGTGATTTTTCAGGGTATCAAGCTCTTCAATAAGAGTGCCCAAATGAATTACGAGGCCGTTACCCAAAACAATCTCTTTGCCTTCATGAAAACAACCGCTCGGAATCAAATGAAAAATAAATTTTGTTGTTTCTTCGGGATTATCTTTGTCCGGAACATAAATTGTGTGCCCCGCATTTGCACCACCGGCCGCTCTTATAATAATATCCGCTTTTTCAGCCAAAATATCTACAAGTTTACCTTTACCTTCATCGCCCCATTGGGTCCCCACTACCGCCGAAACTTGCGCCTGCGAGAATTTTATGTCATTCATAATAAAAAGTTAAAAGCCTTAAAAATCATTGGCAGTATATATTAATATAATTTAAGGAGCAAATAGTGAATATGACGTCTCATTGCAGCGCAACCCCTGGATTTTTCGCGTCAAGTTTGACTTTAGGTATTCTATCCCCGGGGATGGAATTTTTGAGTTCGGATCAAGCTTGACTGTGAAATCTTCAAACTCCTTGCCATAGATTGATTTTTATTGTTCAATCGGCTTTCCCGGCCCGGGCCGGGAATTTTTGATATCTTGTATGTGTGTTTCCAATGCCGGTTTTGACATTTTGTGTACTTTTCCGAGCCAAAGCAGCCACCCGGAACACTTGCGACGCCTGCATACTTCACATCCGAAATTATCCGGCACCGATTTTGTCGGCCATCCCACAAAGTCACACCATATTTTCAATTCCGCAAAAATCGTCAAGTCGTATCGACGTATACGCATACAAAATTATTTATTGATCTCATTAATCAATTGATATAAATTAAACTAAACTCAGTAATTAACTAAAATTTAACTATGCTTTCAAAACAAGAAATCACTAAGCAACTCCCTAATTGTCTGGAAGGTGTGCATTTTTCAAACCTGGGCAAAGAATATATAGGTAAAGTGCGTGATAATTATACTCAGGGTGATAAAAGAATTATCATAATATCTGATCGTTTGTCGGCTTTTGACAGAATAATCACAACTATTCCTTTTAAAGGTCAGGTTTTGAATCAAATGGCGACTTTTTGGTTTGATAAAACCAAAGATATTGTGGGAAATCATATGATTGAAGTTCCCGACCCTAATGCAATTGTGGTCAATCAGTGTGAGGCCATGCCGGTTGAAATGGTTGTTAGAGGTTATATTACGGGTGTTACTACAACTTCAGCATGGTATAACTATCATGAAAAAGGGGTCCGAAATTTTTGTGGAAATGTGTTGCCCGAAGGTCTTCAAAAAAATCAAAAATTCGACAAACCGATTTTAACTCCTTCAACAAAAGCGGATCATGGAGACCACGATGTGTCGGCTTCCCGTGAAGAAATTCTTGCTGAAGGCAAAATTTCACCAGAGGATTTTGATTATATGGCGGATGTTTCCATGAAATTATTTGAAAGAGGCGTTGAAATAGCAAAAAAGCAGGGGATTATTTTGGTTGATACAAAATATGAATTCGGAAAAACTCCTGATGGCGAGATTATTTTGATTGATGAGATACATACACCGGATTCATCACGTTTTTGGTTTAAAGATAAATACAGAGAGCGATTTGAAAAAGGTGTGGAACAAAAGAAAATTGATAAAGAATATGTTCGTGAATGGCTGGCTGATCAAGGATTTATGGGAGAAGGCGATGTTCCTGAAATCCCTGATGAAGTAAGAGTTGAAGCCGCCCGCAGATATATTGAAGCTTACGAACTTATTACCGGACAGACATTTGATGCCGATGTTGGAGCTGTTCTGCCAAGATTGGAACAAAATTTACAAAAATACATAATTTAATCATTAACCTTTGATCATATGTTAGTTCAATTTATTTTAGGTTCTGAATCGGATAAAGCCCATGCTGAAAAAATTACAAAAATTTTAGATGAATGGAATGTGAAAAATGACGTTAAAGTAGCATCAGCTCATAAAGTTCCGGAAAAAGTTCTGGAAATCGTAACCGAGTTAAATAGCGGTGATGAAACGATGTGTTATATTACAATAGCGGGCCGTTCAAACGGTTTATCAGGAGTTACAGCTGCAAATACGGTTCATCCGGTTATCGCATGTCCGCCGTTTAAAGATAAAGACGACATGAATACAAATGTTAATTCTTCATTGATGATGCCGTCGGATACACCTGTGTTAACTGTGGTTGATCCGCAAAATGCTGCAATGGCGGCAATAAGAATACTTGCAAACTCTGATAAACAGCTTATGGAAAAAGTTAAAGATCATATTAAAACAATAAAATCTAAATTTTAAAATTATGTTGGATCCATTATTTTCATTATCGCCGGTAGACGGACGATATTCCGATAAAACAGATGAGCTTCGCGGACATTTCAGCGAAGCCGGCCTTCAACGATATAGAATTGTTGTTGAAGTTGAGTGGTTTATATATATTTGCAACAAACTTAAGCTTAAAGGTACAAAAGAATTAACCGAAGGCCGGATTGAAGATTTAAGGCAACTTTATCTGGATTTTGATCTTGTTGCTGCGCAGCGAATCAAAGAAATCGAAAAAACGACAAATCATGATGTTAAAGCGGTTGAATATTATATAAAAGAAACAATGAAAGGTAGCGGACTTGAAAAGTATTTTGAATTTATCCATTTTGGCTGCACCTCGGAAGATATTAACAACACAGCCTATGCTTTAATGCTAAGCCGATCCATTGATGATGAAATGGTTCCGCTTATTACGGGAGTTATTGCAAAATTAACTTGGCATGCTGAAAAATATAAATCTGATGCAATGCTGTCACGTACACATGGTCAGCCAGCCAGCCCTACAACTATGGGCAAAGAATTTATAAATGTTGTTGATCGCCTAAATAAGCAACTTGGTTCTTTGATGATGGTAAGGATAAGAGCAAAATTTAATGGAGCGGTTGGGAATTACAATGCTCACAGCGTTGCTTACCCTAAAGTTAATTGGCCTAAGGCCGCCAAAGAATTCATTGAATCGCTCGGACTTGAATTTGCAGCTTATTCAACACAAATTGAATGTCATGATTATATGGCTGAAATTTTTGACGCAATGAAAAGAATTAATACGATTTTAATAGATTTTAACAGAGATATATGGACTTATATTTCACTCGGATATTTTAAGCAGAAAACAAAGAAAGGTGAGATTGGCTCTTCTGCAATGCCTCACAAAGTTAATCCTATTGATTTTGAAAATTCCGAGGGAAATCTGGGAATGGCAAATGCAATGTTTGAACATTTCTCAGCAAAGCTTCCGATTGCACGAATGCAAAGAGATTTAACCGATTCAACTGTACAAAGAAATATAGGTGTTGCTTTTGGATATAGTATGCTTGCATACAGAAGCACGATAAAAGGATTGAGTAAACTTCAGCTTAACAAAAAAGCATTGAAAGAAGATTTAAAAAATGCGTGGGAAGTTTTGGCGGAACCCATTCAAACAGTTATGCGAAGATATAAACTCGAGAATCCCTATGAAAAGCTTAAAGAACTCACCCGGGGCAAAGCGATCGGTAAAAGTGAAATAACAAAGTTCTTAAATGACTCAGGATTGCCAAAACGCGAAATCGAAAGATTGAAAAAACTTACTCCTGAAAAATATATAGGTTTATCTGAAAAGTTAATTGATGATTTTAAGTGAACCTGGAGCCGGTAAGTTGTTTGGTTAAAGAGGAAGATGATATTTGCAGGTACCGGATTTTATAGTGCCCAACAAATTTTCTTGCATTTTTAGCAAAACATGTTAAATTTTAACCGTACATACAAGTACGGCAAATGCGTAAGTTATATAAAAGAGCAATCACTCTTTAAGTGCCATTGGGCCGCGCAGGGAAAAGAACCGTTTATAGTAGCTATATAAGCCAAGTAAAGTTCCCCGGAGAGAAAACTCTCGTCAACAAATCAAATCAAGTGCCTTTATAAGGAATCAAGGTGGTACCGCGGACCCGATCGGGTTTCGTCCTTGAAACCATAAAAGGCTTTTTTTATAACTTTAATTTAATTGATATGAATTCAAACAATAAAGCATTCAATGAAGTAGATTCAAAACAATCATTTCCGGAAATTGAGCATAATCTTATTAAATTCTGGGAAGAAGAGAATATCTTTGAAGAATCCGTTGCAAGAAGAAAAAAAGAAAAGAAATACGTGTTTTTTGACGGTCCGCCTTTTGCAAACGGTCTTCCGCATTATGGTCATATACTTGCAAATGCTTTAAAAGATGCGGTAACAAGATATTGGACAATGAAAGGTTATTATGTGCCAAGAACTAACGGATGGGATTGTCACGGACTTCCGGTTGAGTATGAAATCGAAAAAGAACTGGATATATCGGGAAAAAAAGATATCGAAAAATTCGGAATTGAAAATTTTAATGAAAAATGTCGCGAAAGTGTTTTTAAATATACCGATGAGTGGGAGAAAATGTTGATACGAATTGGAAGATGGCTTAATCACGAAGAAACATATGCGACTTTGCAGAACGATTACATGGAATCGATATGGTGGGTCTTTAAACAGATTTGGGATAAAGACATGGTCTACCGGGGGCATAAATCAATGCATATCTGTCCGCGATGTGAAACACCGCTATCGAACTTTGAAGTTACGCAGGGCTATAAAGATGTAACCGATCTTTCCATAACCTCCAAATTTGAACTGAAAGATGAACCGGGAACTTATATCCTCGCATGGACAACAACTCCATGGACACTCCCGGGGAACGTGGCACTTGCTTTGGGCGAGGATATTAAATATGTAAGAGTGAAAGCGGAAAATGGAGATACTTATATTTTGGCTGAGGATCTTTTGGAAAAAGTGATGGGTGATTCGAATTATGAAGTTCAGGGAAATATTGATCCAAAAGAATTGGAAGGAAAGGAATACAAACCTTTGTTTCCTTTTTATGAGGGCAAACTTGAGAATAAAGCTTATGTCATTATTTTAGCTGATTTTGTTAGTACCGAAGAAGGTACGGGAGTTGTTCATATAGCACCGGCGTTTGGTGAAGATGACCTTGAAGTCGGTCAAAAACACGGACTTGAAGTTTTACAGCACGTTAAAAGTGACGGAACATTTGCGGATGAAGTTAAACCATGGGCCGGAAAATTCGTTAAAAAAATGGATCAAAACATTACAGATTGGCTGGATGAAAAAGGTCTTTTATTCCATAAAGAAAACTATCGTCACTCGTATCCGCATTGCTGGCGATGTGACACCCCGCTTTTAAATTACTCAACAAAGGCCTGGTTTATTAAAGTAACGGATATAAAAGATCGATTACTTGCCAATAATCAAAAAATTCACTGGCAACCGGAACATATAAAAGACGGAAGGTTCGGTAAATGGCTCGAAGGGGCACGCGACTGGAATATTTCACGTAACAGATTCTGGGGTTGTCCGATTCCGATATGGGGATGTGAAAAATGCGAACATCATAAAGCTATCGGAAGCATAAACGAACTGAAAGAGAATTCAAAGGATGGCAAAATGCCGCAGAAGCACGGTGATCTTGATCTCCATATTCCATACATAAATGAAATTGAGTTTAAATGTCCCGAATGCGAAGGAACAATGAAGAGGATTCCGGAAGTTTTGGATTGCTGGTTTGAATCAGGATCAATGCCTTATGCACAGCTTCATTATCCTTTTGAAAATAAGGAAATGTTTGAGAATAATTTTCCCGCACAGTTTATTGCGGAAGGCTTGGATCAAACAAGAGGATGGTTTTATACCCTGCATGTATTATCAACGATTTTGTTTGATAAGCCCGCGTTTGAAAATGTTATAGTTAATGGAATTTTGCTCGCTGCAGACGGTGAAAAGCTGTCAAAGCGTAAAAAGAATTATCCCGACCCTAACATGCTTTTTGATACAAGGGGAGTTGATGCCGTTAGATTCTTTTTATATTCTTCAACCGCTCCTTTGGCGGAAGATGTAAGATTCAGTGAACAGCACGTAGATGAATTGATTAAAAAGTTTTTATTAACTTTATGGAATACATACAGCTTTTTTGTTACTTATGCGAATATTGATAACTGGCAGCCTGAATTTAAAAAAGATTTCAAACCGAAGCATAAACTTGATCAGTGGATTTTGTCTGAATTGAATCAGTTGATTGAAGAAAGCACCAATCAATTGGATGATTATAATTTAACAAAAGGTACAAGGCCTATGATTGATTTTGTTGATAATCTTTCCAATTGGTATATAAGGCGAAGCCGAAGGCGCTTTTGGAAATCGGAAAGCGATAAAGATAAAAATGAGGCTTATCAGACTTTGTATATGGTGCTTGTTCAATTCAGTAAATTGATTGCACCGTTTATGCCATTTGTTTCGGATGAAATTTACAGAAATCTTACCAAACATGATCACGAAGATGAAAATTCAGTACATTTATGTAACTGGCCCGATGCCAATAAAGATATGATCCGGCAGGATCTTAACGATGAAATGGCGGTTGTAAGAAGAATTGTTAATTTGGGGCATGCTGTCAGATCAAAAGCTCAGATTAAGGTAAGACAGCCATTGGCGAAAGTCCAGGTTGGTTTGCCTGAAAGTTTAAATAAAGACATAGTTTTGGCTCAAAAAGAAGTGATTTGTGAAGAACTTAATGTTAAAGATCTTGAAATTTTAACTGAGGTAGGGGAAGTTGTTAATAAAGTTGTTAAACCCGATGCAAAAAAACTTGGCCCAAAATACGGAAAAGACGTACAAAAGATAATTCAGTCCGTTAAGGCCGGGGATTTTGAAGAATTAAAAAACGGAAATATTAAAGTCGGCGATTTTGAACTTGAACCTGATGAAGTTGAAATAGGTTTTAAAGGTGCCGAAGGTTACGATGTGCAGGGAGAAGCTGGATTTGTTGTCGTTCTTGATACGGATATTACGGAAGATTTGCGCAATGAAGGTCATGCGCGTGAGATAGTAAGGTTTGTTCAGGAACTACGAAAACAAGCGGATTATGAAGTTTATGAGCGTATTTATTTACAGGTTAAAGCCGAAGATGAAATAGCAAACGCCGTTACTTCGTTTGCCGACTATATTAAACGCGAAACCTTAGCCATAGAATTACAGCAGGGAGGTGAATTTATTTGGGATAGAGAGGATGAAGTTGAGATAGACGGGAATAAAGTCGTGATTGGGGTTAGGAGAGAAGAATAGTTTGCTTTGAACCGTTTTTTTCCGTATACTTTTTTCGACCTATATTAATAAGATATGCCATGTTAAAACGCGTACTGATCGGAATATTATTAAACGCTGTTACACTGTTTATTATTGTTGAATTTTTGGAAGAAGTAAGCGGAAGCGGCGGTATTAAATTGTTTATAATCGGCGGCATAATTATAGGCCTTTTAAATACTTTTATAAAGCCATTAATGAAGATTTTGTCATTACCATTTGTTGTTATTACAGCGGGCCTTTTTCTTATTGTTATTAATTCCCTGATTCTTTATTTATCGGAATGGGTTATAAACACAATGGAATTCAGAGACGTAAGGCTTTACTTCACAGGCGTGGGAGCTTATATTGTTGCGGGAATCTTACTTGGTATTGTAAACTGGGCAACCAACTTATTATTTAAACGTTAATTATTATGCAGGAATTTATCCAAATATTTCAGATGATTGTATCGATACTCCTTATTCTGTCTATACTTTCACAACAAAGAAGCAGTGGACTTTCAGCCACTTTTGGCGGTGGAGGCGGTTTTCATGTAAGTAAAAGAGGCGCTGAAAAAGTATTGTTCAGGTTCACTATTATTCTTGCAATTTTGTTTGTATTCAGTTCGGTACTTTATTTATTCGTATAAAATTATATGAAGAAACCTTCGATTTTTATTCGTGTTTTAAAATCTTACAATAAACACGAAAAAATAATCAGTCTTGTTTTATTAATACTTATATTGGTCTTGGGTACTAAACTTTTAACCGACAAGTATTATTTTCATGGAGGAGCAAATCAAAAAGAGGGTATTTATACGGAAGGTTTTCAGAATCCTTTGTTAAGAATCAATCCTGTTTACGCTGATTTGAATGAACCTGATCGCGATGTTAGCAAACTTGTTTTCAGAGGTCTTACCAAATATTCTCCTGAAACAGAAAAAATAGTGGGAGACATGGCTGAAGTTACAATAAGTGAAGATAACCTTACGTACAGATTTAAATTAAAAGATAATATTAAGTTTCACGATGGGGAGATTCTTGATGCGGATGATGTAATATTCACTTATAAAAGTGTAATTCAAAATCCGGAATTCCAGAATCCCATATTAAAATCCAACTTTGAAGGAATAGAAATAGAAAAAGTTGACTTTAAAACGGTTGAATTTAAATTAAGCGCACCCAATTCATTTTTTATAACCAATACCACCGTAGGCATACTGCCGGAACATATATTGCGTGACGTATCAATAAAGGATTTATACAATCATGAATTCAACTTCAATCCCATTGGCAACGGACCTTATAAAATATCTTCACCTTTATCAACAGGTATGGCCGGAGTTACACAAATCGTACTTGAAGATTTTCCCCGTTATTATGGTGAAAAACCACAAATACCCAAGATGAGATTTTTCGGATATCCTTCAAGAAAAGAATTGCTGGAAAACAGAAATTCTTTAAATGCCATACCTAAAGTGATGGATGAAGCAATAGATGAAATTTCAGATGATTCAAGATTTTCAATGTATGGATATTCTTTACCCCAATATATAGCTGTTTTTATTAATATGGAGAATCAAACGCTTAAGAGTTTAAAAGTAAGGCAGGCAATGCAAAAAGCAATTTATAAGGATGCATTTCTAGATATTCTTCCGAATACAATACGGGTTGAAACTCCTGTTTTGAGCCTTGATCAAAATGATTACAAATATAATGCAAATATGGGTGATGCAAAAGAATTACTTTATAACGCCGGTTTCAAGGCGTACAGACAGGGTGAATCGGAAGAAGAAGTGGATGAAGAAATTGCGAGTGTTGAATCCGAAGATGACTCGGAACCTGAAGAAGAGGATGCTGAATATATAAGAAAAAACGAGGCGGGTCAGGTTCTTGAATTCAGATTAATCGCAAGACTGTATCCCGAAGGCTCATATAAATATAAAGAAATGAATACAGTGCTCAATTACCTGCAAGAAAAATGGAGTAAAGCAGGTATAAAGCTTAATATAGAACTCTATGATCCCACTACTTTAGAAGAAAAGATTGCATCACGTGATTATGATTTATTGGTTTTTGGTCAGAGCCTGGGGTATAATCTTGATCTTTACGGATACTGGCATTCAACACAAGCACGCGAAAATGGTCTGAATTTATCAAATTATAAAAGTTTTTCCGTTGATACGCTTATAGAAGCAATACGTGAATCATTTGATGATGAAGAAAAAAAGGCAAAACTTAAAAGACTTGCAGAAATAATTCAGGAAGATATACCTGCCATTTTCTTATATCGCCCCGTTTACTACTATGCTTCAGATCAAAAAGTGCAGGGTATTAACCTTAATAAACTGGCTTTTCCCGCTGATCGCTTTTGCAGAATTGATGAGTGGAGTTTTTAATTTTCCATTTACATTTGAGCGCTTTTGCTCTATATTTTTTAAGCTTTTTTAAAAATAAATCAATAATATTATGGAGATTATATTAACACAAAATGTAGAAAACCTTGGTAAAAGAGGTGAAGTTAAAACCGTAAAAAGCGGTTATTT
Source organism: uncultured Candidatus Peribacteria bacterium (assembly GCA_964346325.1). Classification (GTDB taxonomy): domain Bacteria; phylum Patescibacteriota; class Gracilibacteria; order UBA1369; family PNNO01; genus JAUVDZ01. Next base: position 24,936 of record CAYFUK010000011.1, read on the forward strand.
CAGAAACTATCTTGCTCCTCGCGGCCTTGCATTTACAGCTACCCCAAAAAGGCTGGCGTGGGCTGAAAAAGAGATAGAAAAAATAGTTAAAGAAAAAGAAGAAATTGCAAAACAAGCTGAAAAAATCAAAGACGATCTTGAAAATACAACATTGAAAATTGAAGCTAAAACAACTGAAAAAGATACTCTATACGGGAAAATAGACGAAAAAGAACTTGTATCAGAACTTGAATCACAGGCAAAGGTTAAAGTTGACAAAAAGCAAATTGAACTTGATGACCCAATTAAGAAAGTTGGAGATTACACTTTTACAGTTAAGCTTAGTGAAAATGTTGCGGCTATTGTAAAACTCGAAGTAAAGAGCAAAGAATAATGCAAAAAGGTAAAATTTTAGGTCTTGATTGGGGTACTAAAAGAATAGGGGTTGCTGTTAGTGATTTTGATCAGCAGGTTGTATTTGGGAAAAAATCAATTGAAAATAAATCTTCAAAATATGTACTTGATGAATTATCAAAATTAATTGAAGAAAACGGTGTTGTTCGCATTGTGCTGGGGTATCCATTGAATCTGGATGGCAAAAAAAGCAAAAGCACTATAAAAGTTGAACAATTTAAGGCATTATTGAAGAAGCATTTAATGGTCCCTGTAATTCTACACGACGAAAGGTTGACAAGTGTTCAGAGTAGCAGTATAATTACATCTTTTGATTTCAGAATAAAAGATAAGAAAAAAGAAACGGATATAATAGCAGCTTCACTTATTTTAAAAAATTATTTAGAATCTGATAAAGGGAAAACAAAGGGTGAAAAATAGGGGATCACAAGAAATTAATAACTATTATTATGAATACAGCACTTGTGATTGCTCTGATATTTATGGGAATACATTCAGTATTCATACTATTTGAACTTTTGAGCCAAAAACTTGCCAAAAAACGTCAGTTTGCAAGACGTTACAAAGTAATCGAAGTACGTGTTTCAAAGGAAAACGAAAACGGACCTATTGTTGCGGAACAAATTTTTTCATCTTTGCATGGGATCTATACAAAACTGGGTTTTTGGAGGACTTTGTTTGGAGCAACTCAGGATAAAATCAGTTTGGAAGTGGCAAATACGGGAACCAATATTAAGTTTTATGTAGCTTTTCCGGCAAAATATGCAAATTCAATTGAAGGTCAGATTTACGCTCAATATCCGGATGTTGAAATTCATGAAGTTAAAGATTATTCAATTATAGAAAAAATGGAGGTATCTGTTGGTGAATCACGTGAAAAATCAACTGATGAAAAAAAATTGGTTCCTCTTAAAGATTTACCTGAAATACGGAAAAATAAAGATTTCACAAATGTTGAAGCTTACAAAAATATTTACGGAGCCGAACTTAACTTAAGTGATCCTACAATTTATCCTATTAAACGTTATGTTCAATTTGAAGATAAAATAGCGAAAAAAGCCGTTGACCCTATTGCCGGTGTTACCGCAGCTATAGCAAAACTTAATGATGTTGACGAACAGGCATGGGTTCAGGTTGTTGTAAGGCCTTTGTCCGATAAATGGCGTATTCTCTTTACGAAATGTGTAAAAATTATAAATAAAGGGGTATGGGCCAATATAGAAAGGTTTCAAAAAGCATACACGAAAATATTTTGTACACGTAATCGTTTGTACAGAATATTGTTTTTCCCGCTTTATTTTTTATTTTGGCTTCAGGGTTTACGTGCGGGCGGTAAATTATCTTTTAGTTCCGGGGAAGCCAAAGCATCTGCCGATGATATCGAGGATTTAACATCAAAAACTCATGAAAGAGAAAGCTCAATCGGAGCAGCAATGGATAAAGTCGTAAAACTTTTATATGAAGCAAACATACGAATATTATATCTTCAAAAAGATAAGGACGTACAATCAGCAAAAATAAAACTCCGGGAGATAGCAGGTTCTTTTAAACAGTTTAATATTCCACAGATAAACGGTTTTAAAATTGATAAATTGATTGCGGTGGCGCGACGCTGGATAGCCTATGAGTCTCGCATTAGGGGATGGCG
>CAYFUK010000012.1:0-2619 GCA_964346325.1 uncultured Candidatus Peribacteria bacterium
AAAATCCTTCACGAACTAATGGTTAATTACCTTTGATTTAATGTTAATACCTGTAAAAAAAATTCTGACAATCGGGCTTTTAATTATTTTAATTATGTTAACTGTATTAACAGCGATACTCTGGTATGTGAATTCCAGTACAGATCGGTTAATTTACTCTTTTCGCGATATTCCGGAAGTTGAACGGAAACCCGCTGCTATTGTTTTTGGAGCCGCCGTTAATCCAAAAACACTTCTTCCAAGCGATATTCTGCAGGATCGCATAATAACCGCCGTTGATTTATACAATAAGGATAAAGTTGAAAAAATAATTATGTCGGGTGATAATCGTGTTGCCCATTACAATGAACCTATTGTAATGAAGCGTTTCGGTGAGATTTTAAATGTTAACGAAGATGATTTGATTATGGATTTTGCTGGGCGCCGCACATATGACACCTGCTACCGAGCAAAAGAAATTTTCGGGGTGGATGAAGCGATTCTTGTTACGCAGGAATACCATTTGTACAGAGCTTTATATACCTGCAGGGCCCTTGGAATTGATGTGATCGGAGTTTCCGCCAGTAGGCAAAAATACATAAACCAGACTTATTATAATTTAAGAGAAATACCGGCGGTATTGCTGGCATTCTTCGAGGTTCATATTTTAAAACCCAAGCCTATCCTTGGTGAAAAAATTGATATTTTTAGCTGAATTATTCTCCTTTTGGATTTACGAGCATTTTAATTTCGATATCCACACCGGCCGGAAGACTCAAATTGGACAAATCTTCAATTGTTTTAGGTGTGCTTTCGCTTATATCAATTAAACGTTTGTGAGTTCGTATTTCAAACTGTTCTCTTGATTTTTTGTGAACAAAAGTTGATTTGTTAACGGTATATTTTTCGGTCTTTGTCGGAAGGGGAATAGGACCGTTAATAATAGCTCCCGTTTTAACAGCTGTATCAATAATAAGTTTTGCGCTGTCATCAATAATTTTGTGATCATAAGCTCTAAGCTTGATTCTTATTTTTTGTTTAGCTGGTGCCATAATTTAAAATGTTAAAAAATACCGGGCTTTGCAACTGCCCGGCCATCAAAATAGCTGTTAATCAGAATTTTTCCGGGCTGTGCCGCCAAGTTTTTGGCGACCTGAATCCTAAAAACAGGACTCATAATTTTGTTGCCCTTTCATTTTATTTATTTTTTTTTATAAGTCAACTTGAAAAATTCACCCATATCAATAAGACGATGCGCAAATTGTCCTAAAAATCCGACAATAACAGCAAAACCAACTGCCAACCAATATCCTCTATAATGAATCGGCTTGGAATCCCAGAGTAATAAAATATCTGAATCAAGCCCAAAAGCCATATGAGAAACAGCGATCAATAAAGCGCCTATAATACCTCCGAACAAAAGGCTTAAAAAGAAGCTCTTTTTTTTTATTAATCTTAAGAGGGGAATGAGTAAAAACCCGATTAAGGAACCGTAAATCAAAGCAAACCAATAAGCATTAAACGAAATTAAAGGTTCCATACTGTAAACTACATCAAGCCGAACATATTCTCCCATGGCAAAAACAATTCCAAAAACAATCAGAATCCCTGCCAAACCGCATAAAACAGCTCCAATTACTGCTGCCGAACTACCTCTTACAATCTTTTTGAGTGTTAGTTTGTTTTTAAAAAATTCATTTGGTTTGGACTTTTTTTCTTTTTTTTCGTCTTCAGTATTTTTTTGTTCCTTGGTTGCTTCTTCCAATTTTTCCATCAGGCTGGAAGCTTTTTTTTTAGCTTTTTTGTGTTCTTTAATTTCAGCTTTCTTCAATTCTTCCCTTTCTTGTTCTCTCTTAGTGTCCGTTAATTCAAGTTCAAACGCTTTTACCTCATTTGCGTGTTGTTGAAATTCTTCTTCCACCTCTTGAACGTAATTCTGTTCATCTTCAAAAAGTTTGATGATTTCTTTTTTTCTTTCATCGGGAGCATTCATTATTTTTTCGATCTGCAGATTTTTTTCTTCATCGGAAAGAGAATTAATCGCGGGAGAAGCTTCGATTAATTCTTCCAAGCGCTTATTTAATTCATCTTGTGGCATTCTTAATCAGGTTAAGCAAGACCTTCACGTTTTTTGATGCCTGATTTGGGAGTTTTTTGTGAAGGTTTTTTTGCAACAGCTTTATCGGGGCTTTCAGTCTGCGCTCCTTTGCCTGCTATTTCTTCGTCTGTAAGATCAGTAATTTTTACTTCAGCAAGTTTGTCTTTGCTTTTATCAATTTTAATGTCGGTGAGCTCGGCAAGTCTCTTTTTGTATTCTTTAGTACCTTTTTTAAGTTTTTCCTTTCTTTTTTTAACAGCTTCTTTACCTTTTTTTGTTTCAGGAGACTTAGGCTCATAACCGGGCAGTCCGGATAAAAGTTCATCCATTTTTTTTTGGTCTTCTTTTTGTTTTTCCGGAGAAGTTCCTTTTACTTCATGGGTTTCTTTTGCACCCGGATTGGTTGGTTTTTTTGAAGGTCCTTTTTCCATGTTTATTTTTGTTTAGGAATATTATATATATTATTATAACAGAAAATTTGATAATTGTAAAATAATTTAGAGTGGGTAGCCAAGCTACCCGGCCTAGCCAGGCTACCCGGC
>CAYFUK010000012.1:2719-15348 GCA_964346325.1 uncultured Candidatus Peribacteria bacterium
AAAAAAAGCCCCCACCATATGGGCGGGGGCGACTAGGACTATTATTCCATAATCTTTGCTACTACACCGGCTCCAACTGTTCTGCCACCTTCACGAATCGCAAATCTTTGTCCTTCATCCATCGCAATTGGTGTACCAAGTTCAACTTTCATATTTACTTTATCACCGGGCATTACCATTTCAACATCCGGCGGAAGCTCGATTGAACCGGTTACATCGGTAGTTCTAATATAGAATTGAGGTTTGTATCCTTTAAAGAACGGTGTATGACGTCCGCCTTCTTCTTTGGTAAGAATATAAACTTCAGCTTCGAATTTAGTATGAGGTTTTATAGATCCCGGTTTAGCGAGAACCTGTCCTCTTTCGATTTCTTCACGTTCGATTCCACGTAGCAATACACCCACGTTATCACCGGCACGACCTTCATCAAGAAGTTTTTTGAACATTTCAACACCTGTAACAACAACTTTTCGTGTATCTTTGATTCCAACGATTTCAACTTCCTCATTAACTTTTACAATACCTTGTTCAACTCTTCCTGTTGCAACGGTACCCCTACCTTTAATTGAGAATACATCTTCAACCGGCATTAAGAAGTCTTTATCGATTTCACGCTTTGGTTCGGGAATATATTCATCAAGTGCTTTTAGAAGTTCAGCGATAGGTTCGGCATCCGGCCCTGTTGGATTTTCAAGAGCTTTAAGGGCAGAACCTTTAATTATAGGAACTTCATCACCCGGAAATTCGTATTTTGAAAGTAATTCTCTTACTTCCATTTCAGCTAATTCAGCTACTTCGGCATCAGCCTGATCCATTTTGTTTAAGAATACAACAATAGATGGAACATTTACCTGACGTGCAAGCAAAATGTGTTCTCGTGTCTGCGGCATTGGTCCGTCCGCTGCGGAAACTACAAGAATAGCGCCGTCCATTTGCGCAGCACCTGTAATCATGTTTTTAACGTAGTCGGCATGACCCGGACAATCCACATGGGCATAGTGTCTGTTTTCAGTTTCATACTCCTGGTGAGAGGTTGCGATTGTAATTCCTCTTTCTTTTTCTTCCGGAGCATTATCGATTTGATCGAATGCTATCGCTTTGTTTGTACCACCCATTTTTGCATGAGCAACTGCTGTAATTGCAGCGGTAAGTGTTGTTTTACCATGATCTACGTGCCCGATGGTACCCACATTTACGTGTGGCTTTGAACGATCAAATTTTTCTTGTTCAGCCATATTTTTGGGTTATTAAGGATATAAATTAACGCTTGAGAGATATTAGCGAATATAAGTATTAATTGCAAGTTTTTTTTTACTTTGTTCCTGTTCTTTCAGCAACAATTTTTTCTTCAACATTTTTAGGTACTTTGGCATAATGACCGAATTCCATAGTTGAAGTCGCGCGGCCCTGAGTCATTGAACGTAAGTCGGTTGTGTATCCGAACATTTCACTTAACGGAACTTCACATCTAATAAATTTGGCATTGCCCCTGTCGCCCGATTCGTTAATCTGGCCTCTTCTTGAACTCATATTACCCATTACATCACCGAAGTATTCTTCCGGCGTTACAACCTCCACTTTCATTATAGGTTCTAAAAGTACGGGATTAGCTTTTTTTGCGGCATTTTGGAATGCGATAGACCCTGCAATTTTAAAAGCCATTTCTGAAGAATCCACATCATGATAAGAACCGTCGTAAAGTTCAACTTTAATATCCACCATAGGATACCCGGCAATTACACCTTTGGTCATTGCTTCTTCTATACCCTTATTAACCGAAGGAATGTATTCTTTTGGAATTTTACCTCCAACAACGCTGTCAACGAATTCATAACCGTCACCCGGTTCCTGAGGGCTTACTCTTATCAAAACATGACCATACTGTCCGCGGCCACCGGTTTGTTTTGCATATTTTTCTTCCATTTCAACTTCGTTTTGTATGGTTTCACGATAAGCTACCTGTGGTTTACCAACGTTTGCTTCAACTTTGAATTCACGTTTTAAACGATCAACCAAAACTTCCAGATGAAGCTCACCCATACCTGAAATGATTGTTTGTCCTGTTTCTTCATCGGTGTAGGTTTGGAAGGTAGGGTCTTCCTCGGCGAGTTTTTGAAGACTTAAACCGAGCTTTTCCTGATCGGATTTGGTTTTAGGTTCTATTGCAATCGAGATAACCGGAGTAGGGAATTCAATTGCCTCAAGAACAATAGGGTGGCCTTCATCACATAGCGTGTTACCTGTCATTGTATTTTTTAAACCTACCGTTGCCGCTATATCACCTGCTTTAACTTCTTTTATTTCTTCACGGCTGTTTGCGTGCATTTGTAATATACGTCCGATTCTTTCTTTTTGACCCGTTGTTGAATTATAAACATAAGACCCGGCCTGAAGTTTTCCTGAGTAAACTCTGAAAAAGCAGAGTTTACCGACATAAGGGTCTGTCGCGATTTTAAATGCAAGTGCCGCAAAAGGTTTGTTCTCATCAGCGGTTCTTGAATCAGGTTCGTCGGTTTTAGGATTTATTCCTTCAATAGGCGGAACATCCAATGGCGACGGAAGATACTCCTGAACTGCATCAAGAAGTAACTGAACACCAATATTTTGCAGGGCGGTACCGCAGAATACAGGGAAAATTTCATTATTAATCGTTCCTTTTCTGATAGCGTTTTTAATTTCATCAATACTGAAATCCCGACCTTCAAGATATTTTTCCATTAAATCATCATCGCATTCAGCGGCTTTTTCAATAAGAATATTTCTGTATTCTTCAACTTTTTCTTTCATGTCTTCGGGAATATCCACTTCTTTTAAATCCTGACCGAAACTTCCTTCAAACTTATAAGCTTTTTGCCGGAGCAAATCTATAACTCCTTCAAAACTACTTTCCGCACCAATCGGGAGCTGCACGGTAACTCCGTTTGGACTCAGACGATCTTTTATAGAATCAAGTGACATATAAAAATCCGCTCCCATCTTATCCATTTTGTTTATAAAGGCCATTCTGGGAACCTGATATTTGTCAGCTTGTCTCCATACTGTTTCCGATTGCGGTTCAACTCCCTGTGATCCGTCGAATACTACGATTCCGCCGTCCAATACACGAAGCGAACGTTCAACTTCAGCTGTAAAATCCACGTGACCCGGAGTATCGATAATGTTTATTCTTACATCCTTCCAGAAACATGTTGTTGCTGCGGATGTAATTGTAATTCCACGTTCTTTTTCCTGTTCCATCCAGTCCATATCCGCGGCGCCTTCATGTGTTTCACCTATTTTATGTTTTTTTCCCGTGTAAAACAGAATACGTTCTGTAAAAGTTGTTTTTCCTGCGTCAATATGCGCTATAATCCCGATATTTCGGAGCTTTCTTAAGTCTTCGTTCATGGTTTTAGTTTATTATAGATATAAAAATTGCGCTACTTTACGATGCGCCAGAGGTATTATAGGGAGTATGCGGTAAAAGTCAAATAGAAAGTGGGGTGATTTGATGTAAAAGTTTGTGTTTGGATTTTTGATTTGACGCTTTTTTGCAATCGGAGCATGAACTTGGAGCGAGATGATTTCGAATGTGAAGTATGCAGGCGTCGCAAGTGTTCCGGGTGGCTGCTTTGGCCCGGGCTTTGACCGAATGAAGGCATATAAGAGATATTAGAAATTCCATCCCCGGGGATAGAATACCTGATACAACACAAGAAGTGGTTTTCGACAATGAATTTGAAAACTTTTCGGTTAAGCTTGACTTGGCTGGAACAAGCTCAAAACAGCTATCGACAAGAAGTTTAGCACATACATAAAGGTCGGCCTTGACTTTTACTAAATTTATGTTACTCTAATTACCTGTCTTTTCAGCTTACCTATGTATGGCTGAAAAGCTAATTGTTCTTTGAGGCAACGTTGAGGCACCGTCTAAGTTAAGACGGGAAAGGAAAAAAAATGAAGAAAAAAACTTTCGCCAATCTCGGCATCGCGGTCACCGGCGTGGCCACGTTGGTATGTTTCCCGGTAGCGCCGCTGCTGGGTCTGGCCATTCTGGCCAGGATGAGCCTGTAACCCCCTCATCGAACCCCCCGTCCGCCCACTCATCGTAGTGCGGCGGGCGATTCCACATACAAAAATATACAAAAATTTAGTCAAGTCTCTTTCGTAATAGGAAGCAAAAGGTTATACTTATATTAAGCGATTCTAAAATTTAACCATTCAAAAAATGAATCCAAAAAAGCACATAGCTGCCATGGCATTGCTTGGTATTTTCGCGAGTTTTGTTGTAACCGCCAATACGGCGGCTGCAGCTGTTTTTAAAGATGTGCCTTCAGATTACGAATTTTCGGAGGCAGTGGAATATCTGCAGGATGAAGATGTGGTTGAAGGTTATTCGGATGGCACTTACAAGCCGGCCAATACAATAAATAGAGCGGAATTTGTGAAAATTGTTATCGAATCTGCGGGTATAGAGCCCGGCGGTTCGGATTGTTTTCCGGATGTTACCGATCAATGGTTTGCTCCTTATGTCTGTAAGGCAAAAGAGGAGGGCCTTGTTAAAGGCTACCCTGACGGTACTTTTAAGCCCGAAAGACCCATTAATTTTGTTGAATCCGGTAAGGTTGTAACTGAAGGATTGGAACTTTCGGAAAATGAAGATTATCAGGATTCGTGGTTTCATAAATATGTGAAGGCTGTTGAGCAGGATGGTGCGATTCCACCATCGATTGCAAGTTTTGATCAGTATTTGAACAGGGGAGAAATGGCTGAAATGGTTTGGCGTGTTAAAACCGATGCAACAGGCGAAACAAATGATTACGCCACAATTAAACAAATCACTGAAGATCAGCGGGTGCAAAATGTGGAATCATGCGAAATGCTGGTAGAAAAATTTAGAGAATTTGAAACCTCCAATGAATACTATGATATGGCTATGCCAACTACAAGCACTCAGGAATTAGATGTGCGCACCGGAGGCGAATCTGAAGAGAAAGCCGAATATTCAACTACAAACGTTCAGGTGGAAGGTGTTGATGAAGCGGATTTTGTTAAAACCGACGGGGAATATATTTATATTATAAAAGACAGCAAAATACATGTTGTAAAAGCTTATGAGCCGAATGAAATGGAAGAACTCAGTGCGCTTGCTTTTGAAGACGATAGCTTTTGGCCGACTGACATGTATGTTGACGGTAATAAACTGGTTGTAATGGGAAATTCATATTACTCGTATCCATATCCGCTTCGCGAAGATGCGGTTACAATGGAAATGACTCATCCGTATTATGGAGGCGGCCAGACTATTGTTTATATATTTGATACTACTGATAAAACAAATATTCAGCAGTTCAGAAAAATGACGTTCGAAGGCGACTACAGCAAATCAAGAAAGGTTGATGAAATGGTTTATGTTGTTTTAAACAGACACGCATTTATTCCGTATGAGACAATTGAAGACCCCGTGGAAATACTTCCGCAATACATGGACACCAATGATGAACAGGCCAAACCATTGGTAGACTGTCCGGATATAAACCATATTCCTATAATTGACGATCCGAATTATCTGATTGTGGTGGGGATCCCGATTGATGATGCAGATGCGGATATTGTTCATGAAGTTGTTCTCGGAAGAAGTGAAAACATTTACGCATCACCTGAAAATATGTACGTAGCATCATCCGATTGGTATTGGAGAAGCGATAATCAAAACACAAATGTTTATAAATTCAGGCTGGGACGCGATGCAATTGAATTTGATTCAAAAGGCAAAGCACCGGGGCATATATTGAATCAGTTCTCTATGGATGAACATGATGATCATTTCAGAATAGCGACAACCCGGGGCTTCAGCTGGGACGGAACTTCGGATAATAATGTTTATACTTATGATTCTGATTTAAACATGGTAGGGAAACTGGAAGGGATTGCTCCCGGAGAAAGCATTTATTCAACAAGATTCATAGGTGACAGATTATATATGGTCACATTTAAAAAGATTGATCCGTTTTTTGTGATTGATATGAGTAATCATGCATTCCCTGAAATTTCAGGTAAACTTAAGATTCCCGGATACAGTGATTATCTGCATCCGTATGATGAAAATCACATTTTAGGATTCGGTAAGGAAACCGCTGATCCTACAAAACTTGAAGAAGAAAATATCCCCTTTGATTTTGTTTGGTTTCAGGGTATGAAAGTGGGATTATTCGATGTAACCGATGTGGAGAATCCTGTTGAAAAATTTAAAGTTGTAATAGGTGACAGGGGAACGGAATCTCCGCTTTTATCGGATCACAAAGCATTATTATTCGATAAAGAAAAAGATATAATCGCTTTTCCGGTTAAAGTTGCAGAATTGGAGGAAGAAGTAAAAGATGCTGACTCGCCTCAGAATATTTATGGTGATTATGTTTTTCAGGGTGCTTATGTTTATGGACTGGATCTTGAAAACGGATTCGATTTAAAAGCAACTGTTTCGCACTATGATGAAAATGAAGTTGAAGAAAAATCGGGCTATTACTGGTATGGTGAAAAAGATATAGAAAGGCTCTTATACATCGGTAATTATTTATATACGGTTTCAAAAGGTATGGTAAAAGCCAATGATATAAATAATGGATATGCAGAGGTTAATGCTGTTGAAGTAGGTCCTGATGAAAGGATCTAGTATCGCGCAAAATGAGCAAATGCTTTATTGGCAGCTGCCATTTTGTGTGTGTCTTCTTTCTTTTTGCATGCCGATCCTTGGCCTTCCGAAGCCTGTATGATCTCATTTGCCAACCTTTTATACATCGAACTGCCTTTTTGTGATCTTGCCGCTCCGATCAACCATCTGAAAGCCAGTGTAATTTGTCTGTTTGCCTTAACCTCTAATGGAATTTGATAAACAGCTCCGCCGATTCTTTTCGGTTTTACCTCCATTTGAGGTTTAACATTATCAATGGCTTTATTAAAAATTTTTCCCGGATCTTCTTTTGTCTTCTCGGTAACCATATGCATAGAATCATTGAAAATTCTTCTTGCAACGGTTTTTTTGCCGTCGTTCATAATATAATTTATGAATTTTTCATAAAGCGGATTTGAATCTTTTGGTATAAAGTGTGCTCTTTTTTGCATAATTTAATAGCTGTTATTTCTTAGGTTTTTTAGATCCGTATTTACTTCGGCCCTGTTTTCGATCTTCAACTCCCTGAGTATCGAGTGAGCCTCTTATAATATGATAACGTACACCGGGTAAATCTTTCACTCTTCCCCCTCTTATTGTAACAACGGAATGTTCCTGAAGATTATGTCCTTCACCCGGGATGTAAGCATTAACTTCCATTCCGTTGGTTAATCTTACCCTTGCCACTTTACGTAACGCCGAATTCGGTTTTTTTGGCGTCATTGTAAACACTTTTACACATACACCGCGTTTTTGAGGGCAGTTAATCGAAACATTCCTGTTTTTAAGCGTATTGAAACTTACACCCATCGCCGGTGATTTAGTCTTTTTTGTTACTTTTTTTCTTCCTTTTCGTATTAATTGATTAATTGTTGGCATATATTTTGAATTTAAGTGGCGACGGTAAATTTATAGGATTTATTGGGAGATTGCAAGGTTTTTTTCCAACTACATTTCTCCAAGAGATTCTTCCTGCTCTGTTTCTTCTTTCTCTTGTTTTGAATAATATTTCTCCATTTCTTTAACCAATTCCGGATTTCTTTTCTTGTAAGTTTCACCCGCAGGGATAAGTTTACCTATGATAACGTTTTCTTTAAGGCCTTCAAGATTATCTATACGTTTAGTGGTAGAGGCTTCAACAAGTACTCGGATTGTTTCCTGGAACGAAGCGGCTGAAAGCCAGCTATCAGTGTAGAGCGAGATTCTTGTCAGTCCAAGTAGTAATCTTTCCGCATCTGCGGGATGTTTTTTCTTCTTTCTTAATTCAGCGTTAATTTTTTCGAGTTCAATAGTATCAATGATTTCACCGGGAAGCATATTTGTGTCTCCCGAATCAAGGATCCTTGATTTGGAAAGCATTTGTCTCGCAATGATTTCAATATGTTTGTCATTGATATTTTGCCCCTGTGAAGCATAAATACTTTGAACTTCCTGCATTATATATTTTTGAAGGTTATAAATATCGGTTAACTGCATAAGTTGACGCAGATTGAAATGTCCCGAAGTTAAAGCCTTGCCTTTGGTTACTTTTTCATTGTTTTTAACAAGAATGGTTTTACCTTGCGGGATGTTGTAAACCTTTTCAACCAAACCTTCCGAAATAACCTCGATCATATCATCTTTCACATTAAGCACTTTACCCTCGGTTTCCGCCTTTACCAGATTTTTTTGTTTGGTTGATTTTGCAAGTACTTGTTTTTCCTTAATTTTATCTCCTTTTTTAACTTCAGCTTTCATAAATGCACCAAGCGGATATTGGGTAATTATAGGTTCTTCCGAAATTACACTCACTGTGGTATTTTTGCTTTTCTGACTAATTTTTACTTTACCATCTATTTCAGAAAGAATCGCAGGTGATTTAGGGGTTCTTGCTTCGAATAATTCTTCAACACGTGTAAGACCCTGTGTAATATCTTTTCCTTCCGCAACACCACCCATGTGGAATGTACGCATTGTAAGCTGTGTTCCGGGCTCACCGATACTTTGCGCCGCAATAATTCCAACCGCAGTACCGATATCCACTGTATCGTTTGTTCCAAGGTCTTTTCCATAACACTTAACACAAATACCGTTAGGTGTTTCACATGTCATAACCGATCTTGCATATACTTCCTCTACGTTGCCATCGGTAATGTTCTTTAATTCTGCTTTGCCGATTTCAGTGTCTTTTTTAACTAAAATTTCACCGGTTTTTGCATCAACCACGTCTTTTGTTACAACACGTCCGTATATTCTTTTTTCAAAATTTTCACCAATTTGTTCGCTTTCTTCTCTTGTTATATTATGCGCTTTATCGGTTTCGCAGTCGTATTCTTTTACAATAATATCCTGAACAGCGTCGACCAGTCGTCTTGTAAGATAACCCGCCTCAGCTGTTTTAAGCGCAGTATCCGATTTACCTTTACGTCCTCCGTGTGTCGCAATAAAGTATTCCAGAATAGTGAATCCTTCTTTTAAGTTGGATTTAATCGGCAATTCAATCGTTTTACCGGCCGGATTAGCAACCAGACCTTTAATACCGCACATCTGAGTGATTTGCCCCCAGTTACCGCGGGCACCGGAATTGATCATGTAATGAATATGATTTTCATCATCTATGTTCTTGATCATTTCAGCGGTGATATCGGATTTAGCTTTTGACCAGACCTGTATTGTATGATTATAACGTTCTTCATCCGTCATTAATCCCTGTTGGTAATGATTGGTTATTTGCTTGACGATTTCCGAAGATTTATCAATAATATTTGATTTTTCTTTAGGAATAAGAATGTCTGAAGCCGCGATTGACAATCCTGATTTTGTTGCAAATTTGAATCCCAATCTTTTTATCTCATCTGCAAATTTTGCTGTTATATCATTGCCGAATTTATTATAGACATCGCTAATAATTGTACTTAAGCTGCCTTTTTTTAATGTTTCATTTACATAAGGCATATCACCGGGAATATAACTGTTGAAAATCATTCTTCCTATCGTGGTTTCAATAATTTCATCATTTATTTTAGCTTTAATCGCTGCCTGTATATGAACGTATCCAAGTCTGTTAGCCATAATTGCTTCATCGAGATCCGAAAAAGTCATTCCTTCACCTTTTTTGCCCGTAGTCATTTTTGTCAGGAAGTAACATCCCAGAACCATATCCTGAGTAGGAGTAACAATAGGTTCGCCATGAGTGGGCTTTAAGAGATTCTTGCTTGATTGTATTAAAGCTTTGGCCTCTCTTTGAGCTTGTTTTGATAATGGAACATGTACCGCCATCTGGTCCCCGTCGAAGTCGGCATTGAAAGCTGTACAAACAAGCGGATGAATCTGAATCGCTTTGCCCTCGATAAGTACCGGCTGGAACGCCTGGATACCGAGCCTGTGAAGCGTAGGCGCACGATTCAATAATACGTAATGATCAATTGTCACTTCTTCCAAAATATCCCATACTTCTCTTTTATTGGCCTGTATCAATTTCTCCGCATTTTTAATGTTATGTGCATAACCATCACCAATAAGGCGACCAATTACAAATGGTTTAAACAATTCCATTGCCATTGTCTTTGGTATACCGCATTGATTTATTTTTAAATGCGGCCCGACAACAATTACTGAACGGCCCGAGTAATCAACACGTTTACCCAAGAGGTTTTGCCTGAATCGTCCCTGTTTACCTTTAAGCATATCGGATAATGATCTGAGTTTTCTTTTATCTCCCGAATTAAAAACTGTTTTACCCTGCCTTGCACTATTGTTAAGTAAAGTATCAACAGCTTCCTGCAGCATACGTTTTTCGTTTCTGCAAATAACTTCGGGAGCACCTATCGCCATAAGTCTTTTTAGACGATTATTTCTGTTTATCACACGACGATACAAATCATTAAGATCCGATGCTGCAAATCTTCCTCCGTCAAGCTGTACCATTGGTCTTAAATCAGGAGGTATAACAGGTATAGCGGTCATAATCATCCATTCCGGTTTAATGCCCGCTTTCAAAAGACTTCCGCAAAGCTTGATTCTTTTGATGATTTTTTTCTGCTTTTGTCCCGAGGCTTTTTTAAGATCCACTTCCAGTTGTTCAATTAAAGACTCAAGATCTAAAGACATAATAATATCCCTAATAGATTCGGCGCCTGTTCCCGCTTTAAATATGTGACCGAATTTCATTGAAAGATTTCTGTATTCAAGTTCTGAGTATACAGCTCCAACTGCTATGCTGTTTAAGTCATCTTTTGCAGTGGTATGCTGTTCATCGAGTTCTTCCATTTTTTTTGCATACTCTTTGTCAATTGCCGCGATTTCAGATTTTTTAAGATTTTTTGATTTTGCCTTTTCCACCTCTTCTTTAGCTTCATCTTTAATTTTCTTTTTATGTTGTTGATATTCAGTTGTTAATGCTTCCTTTGATTCAGCTTTTGAATCTTCATCAACAGCCGTGACAATATAAGCAGCAAAATAAACAACCTGTTCAATGGTTTTAATAGGCAAATCCAATAAAAGTCCTATTCTGCTCGGAGTCGATCTTAAAAACCAAATATGAGTAACGGGGACTGCAAGTTTAATGTGCCCCATCCTTTCACGCCTGACTGAGCTTCGTGTAACTTCAACTCCGCACTTTTCACAAATAACACCTTTATATCTTACTCTTTTGTATTTTCCGCAATAACATTCCCAGTTTTTGGTTGGTCCGAAAATCTTTTCGCAGAATAAACCTTCTCTTTCGGGTTTTTGCGTTCTGTAGTTGATTGTTTCAGGTTTTTTTACTTCCCCGTGCGACCATGAAAGTACTTCTTCGGGAGAAGCCACTGCAATCGATATTGCATCAAATGTATCTAAAGTATGAGGGGATTGTTTTTTTTGACCTTCGCGCGGTCTTTCTTGTTGATTTGCCATATTATATGAAGTTAAAAAGTTGTCCTATAAATAGGAAATATAAAATTAAATAAAGCGAACCTTCCCAATTGTAAAATTTTCTTTCGATTCCTGAAAAAGTAAGGAAAACCGTAGCAACAATAAGAAAGGGTACGCCGATTGTAAGTACTGCCTCTTGAACGGGCAATTCGGTTATTAATCCCGAAACACCCATTACCATAAATCCGTTAAATATATTTGAGCCGAGTATATTTCCGAGCGCCATTTCAAAATTTCTTTTTTTAGCTGCTGTAATTGAAACAATAAGTTCAGGCAGCGAAGTGCCTATAGCAATAGCCGTTACTGCAATTATTGCCGTATCAATATTAAGTAATGCCCCTAAGGCAATAACGGAATCAATCGTGAAATTTGCCGAGAAATATAGTGCTGTAGCTGAAATAATAATTGCCGGAATATACCACCACTTAAAAGGCGGCCGCTTTTTTATTTCGTGAGATTTCCTTAAATTTTTTTCTGTTTTCGCAAGCGGTTTTTTTTGCGCTGTTAAACTGTAAATCAAATAAATAATAAATCCAAAAATCGATATAAGGGCTTCCATAAAGGTGAACTTACCATCAATAACTGTCAGAACCAGAATTGAACTCGCACCGACCAAAAGCGGTAAATCAAGCCTTATAATACTTCTTTTTATTTCAACCCGTTTGGCAATTATTGTAGTGACACCAATAACCAACAAAATATTTGCAATATTTGAACCGATAACATTACCGGTTACTACACTTGGTTCTCCTTTTATTATTGAAAAAATGGATGTCGCAAGTTCAGGCAAAGAGGTTCCCGCACTGATTATCGTTATCCCTACAATAAATTGCGGAACTCCCAAAGACAGCCCCAGTTGTTCCGAATACCTCACCAGATAATCCGCTGATTTGATCAGAAAGAATAGGGCTACCGTGAATACCAATATTGTTTGCAGGAGTTCCGCCATCATTATAAATTATTGATTTTATAATCCAAGGTCAGCTGATATATCAACTTTGGATTTTTCTTCCTCGGCCGGTTTCTCCGGTTCTTCGGCCGGTTTCTCGGCCGGTTTCTCCGGTTCTTCGGCCGGTTTCTCCGGTTC
>CAYFUK010000012.1:15448-24655 GCA_964346325.1 uncultured Candidatus Peribacteria bacterium
TCGGCCGGTTTCTCCGGTTCTTCGGCCGGTTTCTCCGGTTCCTCGGCCGGTTTTTCTTCTTTTTTCCCGGACTCCCGATCATGATTCACATCTTCGTTTTGTTCTTCAGGATAATAATCTTCTCCTTCTTCTCCTTTTGGACGTTTTTCAAGCATTATCATATCCTGAGCCACTATTTCGGTTCGGAATTTTTTCACACCTTCGGGTGTATCCCAGCTGCGTGTTTTCAGATAACCTTCGATGTACACAAGTTTTCCTTTTTTAAGGTATTTGTTGCAGATTTCTGCCAGACGCGCCCAGGCAACAATATCGTGGTACTCGGCCAAACCGTGTTTTTCGCCTTCTTTGGTTACCCATTCACGGTTTGTAGCGATACAGAAAGTGGTTACCATTTGTCCGTTCGCTGTTTGGCGCATCTCCGGATCCCTTGTCAGGTTTCCAATCAAGATGACTTTGTTTACACTTCTCATCATTCGTTTGGTTAAAGATTAAGTGTTAAAATTTATTCAGATTGTTTTTTGGCAATGTCGGCTTCTGTTTTTGCCTCGGAGAGTTCGGCCGCCTGTGTTTCATTAAGCTGAACCTGTTCTCCTCCTTCATGAGGAGTGGTAATTTGTTCACCCATTTTTTTGGAAACTTCAGGGTCAACCTCTTCAACTTTTTCAATTATTGAATATTCATCTTCAGCTAATTTATCGTTATTAATATCGCTATTTATAAGGTCGACACTTAAGCCGAGACTTTGCAATTCTTTCACAAGGACATTAAATGATTCCGGGGTCCTTGGTTTTCTTATTGCCTCTCCTTTTACGATCGATTCATAAGCTTTTGCTCTGCCATAAACATCATCCGATTTAATTGTAAGCATTTCCTGAAGAGTATGAGCCGCACCGTATGCTTCAAGCGCCCAAACTTCCATTTCTCCGAATCTCTGACCACCATGTTGCGCTTTACCTCCAAGAGGTTGCTGCGTAACAAGTGAATATGGTCCAACCGACCTGGCATGAATTTTATCTTCAATCAGATGGCTCAATTTCATAATATAAGCTATACCTACAGTAGTTTCATGCTCAAAGGGTTCTCCGGTTCTGCCGTCAAATAACTGAATTTTACCATCTTCCGGGAGGCCGGCCTTTTTAAGCATTTTATTTATATCATCGGATTTAGCTCCGTTTAATGCGGGGCTCGCAACTTTCATATCAAGTTTTTGAGCTGCCCAACCCAGATGAGTTTCCAATATTTGTCCGATATTCATACGGCTTGAAACACCCAGAGGATTCAAGATTATATCAACCGGTGTTCCATCGGGTAAAAACGGCATATCCTCCTGAGGAACGATAATTGAGATAACACCTTTATTACCGTGCCTTCCCGCAACTTTATCACCAACTGAAATCTTTCTTGTTTGTGCGACATTTATTCTAATCTGTCTATTCACGCCGGTCGGTAATTCATCGCCATTTTTTCTTGTAAATATTTGTACACCTACAACTTTACCTCCTTCACCACCGGGTAGCCTTAAAGAAGTATCTTTAACATCTCTGGCTTTATCTCCGAAGATAGCTCGTAATAAACGTTCTTCCGCAGTTAATTCGGTTTCACCTTTTGGAGTGATTTTACCTACCAATATGTCACCTTCTTTAACATGAGCACCAATTCTTACAATACCGTCTTCATCAAGATCTTTCAGTCTGTTTTCTCCTACATTCGGAATATCTCTTGTTACGATTTCGGGCCCCAGTTTGGTATCGCGGACATCCATTGTAAATGTTTCAATATGAACGGAATCATAAACACTGTCTCTTACAAGTCTGTCAGATATTATAACGGCATCTTCAAAGTTATATCCCTGCCATGCCATATAAGCAACCAGTAAATTTCTTCCGAGTGCAAGCTCACCTCCGTCAGTTGAAGCTCCGTCAGCAAGAACATCACCTTTTTTAACTTTGGCTCCCTGATCAACAATAGCTCTTTGATGTATTGAAGTAGCCTGATTTGACCTGCTGTATACGTGCAGTTTATAGGATACCTTTTTACCGTTTTTATATATAACCGTTATTTCATCAGCATCAACATACGAAACAGTTCCGTCATCTTCAGCTATCAATACCTGTCCTGAAGATTTGGCGGCAAGTTCCTCCATACCTGTTCCAACAATGGGTGCTTCCGGAGAGACAAGCGAGACAGCCTGCCTCTGCATGTTGGAACCCATTGAAGCACGGGTGTTATCATCATGTTCAAGGAATGGAATTAAAGCTGTTGTAACGGAGATGATTTGTTTCGGAGAAATATCCATATGCGTTACATTTTCTTCATTCGCAAGAATAGGTTCAGAGTTCATCCTTGCAGCTACTCTTAATTCTTTAAATTCTCCCGTTTTGTCATCTATTTCAGTATTTGCCTGCGAAATTGTCAATACTTTTTCTTCGTCCGCATCAATATATTTTGCACTGTCGGTTACATACGCTCTTACAGGTATTTCATCGAGTTTTAATTTTTCAATCTGTTTAGCTGCTTTTTCATCTATTAATTGACCCGCTTTTACAATAACCTTCTTTGATTTGGTATTAACTATATCTTCAGAAGCGTGTCGACCGGTTAAATTTGAAGCTTTATTTTTAATAGTATGTTTTACATCTCTGAACGGTGTTTCAATAAATCCGAATTTATTGACCCGTCCGTAAGTCGCAAGATGTACAACCAAACCTATATTCGGCCCTTCCGGCGTTGCAATCGGACAAATTCTTCCGTAATGGGATGTATGCACATCACGAACATCAAATGAAGCACGTTCACGGGATAGTCCGCCCGGCCCCATTGCAGACAACCTTCTTTTATGAGCCAGTTCCGCCAAAGGGTTTGTCTGGTCCATAAACTGCGAAAGCTGCGAACTTGCAAAAAATTCGCGTAAAGCCGCAGTTATTGGTCTTGAGTTAATTAATTGTGTCGGAGTAACAGTATCCAGATCCATTACAGTCATTCTGTCTTTTGCGATTCTGTCGGTACGTAATAATCCGACTCTGAATTTATTCTGAACAAGTTCACCCACGGCTCTAATACGTCTGTTTGATAAATGATCTATATCATCGGGTTTTATTTCACCATTATTAAGACGAACAAGATATTTAATAATATGAACAAGATCTTCTACCTGAAAAGTATGATTTTTTTTATCATTCGGAGTATCCAGCTTGAATCTTTTGTTTAACTTATATCTTGCAACCGGTCCCATATCGTATTTTCTGTAATCAAAAAACATTGATGTAATAAGAGCTTTCGCATTTTCGGGTGTTGCCAGATCGCCGGGCCTTATTTTTCTGTAAATACTTTGATAAGCTTCATCAACTGATTTTGCATTATCTTTTTCAAGCGTTTTAAGAATGTAATCATGCTCGATATCGGTAATTACATCTTTGAACAGATCAAGAATTTTTTTATCTTTTTCGAATCCGAATACTCTTAGAAGTGCTGTAATGGGAATTTTTCGTTTTCTGTCAATTTTCACTGTTATAATACCTTTTTTATCGGTTTCGATTTCAAGCCATGCGCCTCTTTTGGGGATAATTTTGGCTGAGCACATGCCGGGCGCAGCATTATTATATGAAAAGAAAACACCCGGAGATCTTACAATCTGACTGACTACCACCCTTTCAATTCCGTTTATAATAAATGTTCCCCGGTTTGTCATTAAAGGAATGCTGCCTAAAAACACATCCTGCTCTTTAATTTCACCTGTTTCTTTATTAATTAACTGTACGTGCACTTTTAAGGGTGCTTCATAGCTCAGATTTTTATTTTTAGCTGTTTCAGGATCATACTTCGGTTCACCGATTGAGTGATTCAAAAACAGAAGCTCAAGTTTTTTACCTGAAAAGTCCTGGATCGGGGATATTTCATCCAAAAGTTCTTTTAATCCTTCTTCCAAAAACCATTTATAAGAAGTAACTTGTACTTCAATAAGCGGCGGCAGATTGGAATTTTTATCTAATTGCGGTCTGAAAAATTTTCTTTCGGCTGTTTTTGTAATAGGTTTCGAAATCGCCTCAATATAAGGATCCATTGAAAAGGATGCATCTTTCATGGTTGCTGTCTTCTTTTTGCTTACTGTCTTTGCTTTCGCCTTTGTTGCCGTCTTTGTCGCCGAATTTTTTGAAGTTGTTGTTTTTGGCTTTTTAGGCCCTGCTTTAACAGGCGTCACCTTTTTGGGTGCCGTTGTTTTTTTAGATTTTTCAGATTTTGACTTGACGTTAGCCTTAGATTGTTTTTTTGTTGGCTTTTTGTCAGCCTTTTTTTGATTGGTTGACTTTTTAGGCATGATAAATAAAAGAGCTAAGAATATATTTAGAACTGGGGCTGTTTTCCTTAACGCAATCGTTTATTTTCCCGGATAATAAAAAAGGAAAATTTTCTCACAGCGCGTTAATTCTATTAATTTTCGCCTTAAAGTCAAGTTGAAATTTAAAAGGGCGACCTAAGATCCTGTTACGTAATATCAAAAATTCTCGGCCCGGGCCGGAATTGTTTTTAAAACATATGCAAGTCGCAGTTTTATTCTTCTATTTTTGCCTGAACAAAGTACTTGTCGTAATATTTCTTCATATCTTTCAGGTTTTCAACAAGTTTTTCGTCATCTCCCGCATCTAAAAATTTAGGATTAACTTTCATTGAAACAGTACCGGGAAAATCATCCTGTTTTAATTTGGTAAGAAAGCTTTCTAAAGGTAATATGCCGTCATTCGGAAGATAATATCTTTTAGGACCTTTAACATTTGAAAGGTGAATATGAACAAGGTATTTTTCAAGCGTTCTATAAACTCGCATTAAATCCTGGCTTTTCATGGCAATCCTAGATGTGTCGATACACGCATGTTTAAATTTTTTCATTTCAACTATATTGTTCATTGCATGTTTCGGAATGAAACCGAGAATCATATCAGCCGGCGCGTTTTCAAGAGCTATTGAAATACCTTCTTTTGCTCTTAGCTTGGGAACTTTATCTTTAAGCCAAGATTGTTGCCTGAAACTGAAGAGTTTAGGAGGCTGAATTATAATTACTTTACAGCTCACTTTTTTTGCTATATCGATTGTGTCTTCCAGTGATTTCGGGCTTGGATCAGCAAGCTGAAGAGCTAAAATCGGCATATCAAATTCTTCGGAAAGTTTTTTTATATACTGTCCGTTTTGAGTATCATAATTGTTTTTGGAAATCTTTATATCCAAACCATCATACCCAACTTCTTTGGCAAACTGGAAAATCCGGTTTAAACCGTATCCGTTAAGTGAATCTGTAGAAAGTGCCAGCATGTTTATTTTTTAGTTTTCAATATATTTTAACATAAAACACCTTGCTTTGGCAATGTTATGGGGGTTGCGTCTTAAAGGAATTGTTATTAAAAAAATTATTTAGATTTCTTTATTCTATCTTTCCCTCCCATGTAAGCTCTTAAAGCTTCGGGGATCGTCACGGTGCCATCCTCGTTTTGATAATTCTCGAGAATTGCAACAAACATTCTTGGCATTGCTATTCCGGTTCCGTTTAGAGTATGGATATATTCTTTTTTGCCTTCTTCAGTTTTATATCTGATTTTTGAACGTCTTGCCTGGTAATTAGTCGTGTTTGAAGCGCTTGTTATTTCACGGAATTTTCCCTGTGTGGGAATCCATGCTTCAATATCATATTTGATTGCAGCGGGGTCGCCAAGATCGCCTCCGCAAACATTTACCACCTGATAGGGGAGTTCAAGTCCTTTTACAATATCTTCTTCAATCTCGACAATCAAATTATGCTCTTCGCGTGCTTTGTCGGGATGGCAAAAACTGAACATTTCAATTTTATCGAATTGATGTACCCGTATTATTCCGTGCGTGTCTTTACCGTAACTTCCTGCTTCGCGTCTGAAGCACGGTGAAAATGCACAGTAACGAATAGGCAAGTCTTCTGCATTTAAAATTTCATTATAATGGAGCATACATAAAGGTACCTCACTTGTTCCTATTAAAAACAGATCATCTTCATCGGGATTCACACTGTAAACTTCGTTTTTATCAGCCGGAAAAAATCCCGTTCCCGTCATGGCATGTTCACGAACAAGAGCCGGGGGCAGAACCGGTTTAAAACCTTTTGAAGTAATTTTGCTTAAAGCGTACTGAATCAGAGCGAATTCAAGCATTACCAAATCATTTTTAACATAATAAAATCTTGCGCCGGAACTCTCGGCCGCTTTTTCCATATCAAGAATATCCAGTTCTTTACCTATACTCAGATGGTCGCGCGGTTCAAATTTAAACTTGCGGGGTTTACTGAAAGTTCGTTCAATCTGATTATCTTGGTCGTCAGTGCCTTCGGGAACTTCCGGAAAAGGAGGATTTGGTACCTGAATTACGAGATCATCCAACATTTCCACAAGATCATCCAGTGCTTGTTCTTTAATTTTCAATTTTTCCTTAAGTTCTTTCATTTCAGATAACAAACTTTGTTGTTCATCTTCGGATTTTTGCGGAATTTCTTTGGAAACTTCGTTTTGTCTGTTTCTTAATTCATCAATTTCAGTGATCATTGAACGCCGCTCCGAATCCAATTCTATTATTTTGTCTATATCAATATCTTTGCGTTTTTTTGCACAACCTGCTTTAACAAGGTCGGGATTTTCAACAATAAATTTAAGATCAAGCATTTTTAAGGAATTTAAATACTATTATTTTATAGCACGACTCGTTCCAACTATAAAATCAAAAATACTTATAAACATAACAACAATTAAAGGTCCGTATATTACCCCCATTGAACCGAAAACAGTTACACCTCCGATTAAAGCGAAAAATACAAGAACAGGATGCATTGAAATTTTTTCATCAACCATTTTCGGCCTGATAACAGTCTGTAAAAGCACAGCTTCAATAATTACATAATAAATTATAAATCCCATAATGCCCCATATTCCGAATGTAAGGCCTGCGATTATTGTACCTATCAGATAAACAATTATAGTTCCCACTGTTGGAATCAATGAAAGTAAACCGGCTAAAAGCCCCCATATAACCGCTCCGGGTATCCCAAATAAGGTAAATGCAATATATGCCGCAATACCCGAGAGTAAAGCTGATATTAAATAACCAATAAAAACCGTTTTTGATGTATTGTAGAACTTTTCAAAAAGTTTTTTATTTTGCGCGGCGGTAAAAGGCAACAAACCGCGACTTTTTTTCACAAGCATTTCTCCGTCCCTTAAAAAGAAAAAATAAGTAAACAAAAATACAAAAAATAAAAATATAATTCTAAGTATATTGGAACCTACGCTAAGAAGATTCTGGCCTATAATCTGACCCGCGTTTCTTAATAAATCCAAAAAACCCGCAGCATAAAGGCTTAAGTCAACTTCGTATCCGAAAATATTTATAAGGGAATTTGATGATATAAAATCAATAAAAGCCTGTTGATTAAATGTCTGAATAAAGTAAACCGTTTCTTTGGTAATAAGGCCCGTTAAAAGCAGAATCGGAGTTAAAATAAACAGTACGGTGATTATTAGTACTATCAGTGCTGACAAAGTATTGTTCCATTTGAGTTTTTTGCTGAAATATCTGTAAATTGGTGTAAAAACAATAGCAAAAATTATTGCAAAAATAATGGCCGGTAAAAACGGCCAGATAATAAGTAAGAATAGAAGCGTAAATACCGCCAGCAGTACATATTTGAACGCATCATGAACTTTGGACATTTTAAAAGGGATTAAATCTTGCAGCTATTTTACCATTTATTAATTATGTTGGAAACATACCGCTGATAGCCGAGCCTACAAGGTCGGTAGCGATAATTACAAGAATTGCAACTGTTAAATGTTCGATAATAGGGCCTACAATACCGTGTTTTTGTTTTTTTGCGGCAAAGTAAGTTGAAATAATAATGAGTAAAAGTCCCCAAGCAATACTAACAATAATTGCGGTCGGTAAATCAAACAACAGAACAGGCACTGCAAAAGTTAGTGCAAAAGTAAGTTTCGCCAAAAAAGTGGTAATGGTTGAAATCCATACTTCGGTTGGTGTGTGGATGTTTTCAGATTCCTCGCTCATATGGATTCCCATTGCATCACTCATTGAATCCGCAATAGCTATTGTTAAAATGCCACCCAATACCACCGTTTTGCTGGCGGTACCTGCATTTAGCCCCACCATTAAACCCAGAGTCGTAATAACACCGGAAGCCAGTCCGAAATTCAAACCTATTTTGATTGAGTGTTTCATAATAAATCCAGGTTATTCCTGGTTTCATTTCTTAAATTTATAACTCTTTCCCGTTCTTTTCGATAGCATTCGGGGCATAGGCTGTGTGTGATTCGGTCATTTAAATGAAGCAACTTCTCAAGTTTTAAAGCTTCATTAAGCAGCATTATGTTTTCATTTCCGCATACCCTTATCCATAAGCCGTCATCTTTCAAAACCAGTTCCAACGGGGATAACATCGATTCGGATGTTACGGCCTTCCGCAAAGCTTCATATAAAATTCGATATGCTTTTTCTGTTGCATCCTCGGGAAATCCGGTTTTGAGAAGTTCATTGATAACCCGAAAAGGGATTTGTTTAAGCTGTTCAAGAGTTAAGTCTTTCATAGAAAATATAAGTACTTCATTTGTCGCTTCGATACACATACGTGTTTTTAGCGGTTCCATTGTCAGAAGTTATTTATAGTGAATTCTATTGTAAAAAAAATATAGAAGTTTTGTCAAGCAAGTAACTGTTAATGCGCTATAAATGCGCTATATTTGTTACTTGCAAATTAAAAAACCGTGTTTTGTTTTTGTACTTTTGGAAAAACAGCCCGGAGTCGGCTGTTCTTTTCCAGTGCACAGCTTCATCTCTTTAAAGCTTAATTGGTACCTGTTTATTCATTTTTTTCTTTATCTTCCTTTACCACTTCAGCCTCAACCGGCTCTTCTTCTTTTGGTTTTTCTTCATTTTCCTTGGGTGCCTGTTGATACATTTGCGCCCCGACTTTTTGGATTTCTTCGGAAAGAGCATCATAAGCAGGCTGAATTTCTTCGTTAGTTGCATCTTTATTTTCTAAAACTTTTTTAAGTTCATCGATTTTTTCCTGAATTGGTTTTTTAATATCATCTCCAACTTTGTCACCCGCCTCTTTAAGAGTCTTTTCACTTTGCAGCACGAGAGATTCAGCTTTGTTTCTTATTTCTATACCTTCTTTCTTTTTCT
>CAYFUK010000013.1:0-24419 GCA_964346325.1 uncultured Candidatus Peribacteria bacterium
GAGGTTGTCGATGATGAAGAAGAAGTTGTTGATGATGAAGAAGAGGTTGTTGATGATGAAGAAGAAAGTGAAAGGGATATTCTTTTATCTGAAGATCCAAAAGAGATTTTAAAGACTGATAGGGATACTCTTTTATCTGAAAATCAGAAAGAAGTTCTGTCGAGTGGCGAAGAAGATTTTGTAGATAATTCAGATGCGACTGAAAAAAGAACTGTTATCAATAAATTGGAATATGTTGATTCGCTGGAAGATGTTTTCACAACTGATTCTTCTAACTGGCAGGAATATATGAAAGGCAATAATATATTTGGTAATGTAAATGATCATTCGGCGCGAGTTATAATGGCAGCATTGAAAGTTTATATTGATGGTGATGCTGATGGTTTTGTAAAACTTGACGATATTGCATTCAGAAATCATGGTTATGCAAGTTACCCTACTAGATATACGAGCCTAGATGGAACATCATATAGACCAGAAATAGATAGACAACCTATTGAAAACTATAAAACTGCAGAACCAAGTAAAGAAACAGCATTAATGGAATTTTGTAACGGTAAAGGTGCTTGGGAAATTCATGTATATTATCAAAAATATGGAGTTTTACATAACAAAACTATATACAGAAAAGAAGATATGAAATCCGAATTTAATTCAGATGAAATAACTACTTCTCCATCAACTGATTTAACAGTATTTAATGATGAAGATCTTGTTGATGATGAGGATATAGAAATACCGGCAGGTTATCCTACAATTATTACATTAGAGATGGTGGCTCCATTTGATCATTGTGCTCATGAAAAATTAAAAGAAGAATTTGGAGCAGATGCAGTTGCTACTTCCGAAGCAGATTTTACTTCTTTGGCATTTGAACTTGATACTGGTCGAACAATTAGATTTCCAAGAGATAAAATATCTAATGATGAAGAACATGATCACTGGATAAATTGGATCGACCCGGATTGGGTATTATATATTGATACTGATTTTAAATTGGATATGGAATTCGACTATATCTGATACCGAGGAAGTACAGACTATGTTTCAATTATAAAAATTTTAAATAATTAAGACTCTATTCAAATTATTGGATAGGGTCTTTTTTTTATATTGTTCCTGGTGCCGGGGAGAGGACTCGAACCTCCACGGCTTGCGCCACTAGTTCCTAAGACTAGCGTGTCTACCAATTCCACCACCCCGGCTGATTTAAAGCTATGTTAATTTATCAAATACATTATTTGGCGTCAATAAATTTGCAAAAAACCTCCTTTAATTATTAATCAAAAAAAGATTTGACAAAGATGTCAAAATTGATTAATATATTGCACCAAAATACTTTTTAAAACATTATTGCAACTTAATCAATTTTCTTGCTTGACATAACAATGCAATAATACTACTCTACAAGCACCTTAGCACCAACCTAAAATATTATGAATACATCCAAATCAAAAAATATTTCGATAAGCAATTTGAATCTTTCGGAGATACTTGAAGATATGTTTTTGGTATTAAGCCAAAAAGAAAAAGATGTTATTGTTAAACGTTTCAGCCTGAACAATGAACCGAAAATGACATTGGAGAAAATCGGCCGGCAATTTTCTGTTACAAGAGAAAGAATCAGACAAATCGAAAAAATTGCACTCGGAAAACTTAAAAGAACCATTAAAAGCACTAAATTAAACGAAATCAGTGTTCTTGCCCTTGAAATAATTAATAATAAAGGTGGTGTGAGTACAGAGTCGGCATTAATAAGCGAAATTTTAAATGTACTGGGTAGTTCGCAGGATATTGATGCGAATATTATAAGATTAGCTTTAAACATCACTCCCGAACTTGAAAAGACAGAGAAAAGCAATGTTTATTATCCGTTCTGGCGTGTTTCCGAATTAGCGGAATCAACAATCAGGGCCATTGTTAAAACAGGTATTTCTTTGCTTAATAAAGCCGGGGATGTTATGAAACCCGATACTCTCGCCGCTGAAGTGCAAAAATCTCTTAAATCCAAAAATTTTGAACCTGAAAAATCTACAATTCTTTCAGCACTGGAAGTAGATCAGCGTATTAAAAAAATGGATAGCGGATTCGGGTTAATGAGCTGGCGCCACATAAATCCGAGAAGCATACGAGATAAAGCATATATAATTTTAAAAGAAAAAAATGAACCAATGCACTTTATTGATATTGCCAATAATATTTCGGAAGCGGGTTTTGACAGAAAAGTGGTTACAACACAGGCTGTTCACAATGAATTAATAAGATACGATCAATTTGTTTTGGTTGGACGCGGTTTATATGCACTTAAAGAATGGGGATTTAAAAGAGGTACGGTAGCTGATGTAATCGAAGGCCTTCTTGATAAAAAAAGCCCTTTAAGCAAACAGGAAATAATAAAGGGCGTTATGAAACAAAGGCAGGTTAAAAAAGGCACAATCTCACTAAACCTACAGAAAAACAAGCATTTTGTAAGAGTGGGGCGTGCAATGTACGCACTTGATAAAAGCAAAAAATAAATATATTATCCGGTTATGGAAGATTGCATTTTTTGCCAAATAATAAATAAAGAAAAAAACGCGGATATTGTTTATGAAGATGATAAATGCGTTGCTTTTAAAGATATAAATCCAAAAGCACGTGTTCATTTACTTGTAGTTACAAAAAAACATATTCCCAAAATATCCGATCTTGAAAAGGGGGATGAAAAACTCATCGGTCATTTGATTAAAGTAGCAAAAGATCTTGCGGAACAAAACGATTGCGAATCTTATAAACTTTTATTTAATGTCGGAAAAGAGGCCGGCCAAATGATTTTTCATGTTCATCTCCATTTGATGGGAAATTAGATTCCACCTGTTTCAAGAGATAAATCTATTGGTTTGATATTTTGTGTGAGTGCACCCATGGAAATTATATCAACTCCTGTTCTTACATATTGAGCGAGATTTTTTTTGTTAATTCCTCCCGAAGCTTCAAATAAAATTTCATCATAAAGATTTTCGCGTTTTAATAAGGCGATCAATTCTTCTATTTCTTTAGGTTTCATATTATCGAACATTATAATCGGAGGTTTTGGAATGTCCATTTGCAATAATTTACGCGCCGTATTCAGAACTTCTCCTTTTTTATCGATTTCTATTTCAAAAAATTTATATTCAAAATCGGGCTTTTCAAAATCATTTAACAAATTATTTATATTTCCTTTAAGATTAATATGATTATCTTTTATTAGAATGGCATCTTCCAAATTGAGCCTGTGGGTTCCGCCGCCCGCCAAAGTAACCGCTTTTTTATCCAAAAGCCCCCATGTGGTTTTTCTTGTAGGTACGATTAATATATCAGGGTTAACCTCTTTGGCTGAATCAATAATCGTTTTTGCATAAGTTGAAATTCCGCACATATGTTGAAGAAAATTCAGAATTACCCGTTCGCTTTTAAGGATTTGTTTTGCATTACCTTTAATTTCCAAAAGTACATCGTCTTTTTCAAATTGCTTTCCGTCCCGGAAATGATTGTTAACCTGCAGTGTTCCGAGTCTCGGTTTAAAAACCGGATCGCTTGTCATTAAAAAATATACCGTTTCGGCGCCTCCCGACATCAAACCCGGTTCATTGGCATATATTCTTGCAGTGGTTTCTTTGTTTTTTTGTATAAAGCAGTTGGTTGTGATATCCCCATGTTCTCCAAGATCTTTTTCAAGTTCCAAAAAAGTGTATCTGAAAACCCATTGTTTATATATAAGATTATCCGGAATCAGATTTTCCTTTTGATTAAAAAGTCTTTTTGCAATTTGAGCGCGGTCTTTTTTCATGCTAGTATTTAATTCCTCTTTGTTATCAACTTTATAACATGCTTCCTGAAAAGTATAAAGCCCTTTCCGATGAGCAAACATTGCCTCTTATTTCAAAAGCAAAAAATAAACTCGGTAATAAAGTATTGGTATTGGCTCATCATTATCAGCGTGATGAAGTAATTGAGTTCGCGGATAAAGTAGGGGATTCATTGAATTTGTCTCAATATGCGGCTGATTCCGATAGCAAATATATAGTTTTTTGCGGAGTTCGGTTTATGGCTGAAACAGCGGATATGGTAACCGACGATAATAAAACGGTTATATTACCCGATTTATCAGCCGGTTGCCCAATGGCTGACATGGCACCTTTTTTTCAGATTGAACAAGCATGGGATGAATTAAGTAAGGTTATTGATATAAAAAAAGTTATTCCGATAACTTATATAAACAGTTCCGCTGAAACAAAAGCTTTTTGCGGTAAAAATAACGGACTTGTCTGCACCTCCGCAAATGCGCAGTCAATTATTGAATGGGCGTTTAATCAGAATAAACAAATTTTCTTTTTTCCCGACAGATATTTAAGTACCAATATCGCTAATAAATTGGGTTTAAATGAAGATCAGATAACTTTATGGGATCGTAATTTTAAAAACGGTAATTTATCGGATATTAAAATAAAAAATTCCAAAATACTTGTATGGAATGGTTATTGCCCTGTACACGCGCGTTTTAAAGGCAAAGATATTGATATTCTGCGTAAGCAAAATCCTGATATAAAAATTTTGGTACATCCCGAAGTGCCTGAATCAGTTGCACAAAAAGCGGATTATATGGGTTCAACAAACTTTATTGTTAAAAAAATTGAAAATGCCCGTCCGGGAACTCATTGGGCCATCGGTACCGAAATACATCTTGTATCGCGCCTTGCAAAAAAGCATCCTGATAAAAATATAAATTTAATAGGAACTCCGATTTGTATGTGTTCCATGATGGACAGGATATCGCCCGGGTATTTATTATGGATTCTGGATGAATTAAATAACGGTTCAATAAAAAATCAAATTAAAGTTAAAAAGAATATTAAAAAGGATGCTTTAAAAGCATTACACAGAATGTTTGAACTTTCCTGAAATTTATTTTTTATTTTCTTTTACATATACTATCCACATGTCTTTAATCATATCCGAGGTAGCGGTTGCCAGTTTTGATAATAATCGTTTTAATTCTCTTAGTCTTGCAACCAATAGATTTAAACTGTTTGCGTCTTTTTCTTTAACAACTTTTTTTATTTTTTTATTTAGATTTTTCATTTGCATTGAAAGTTCTTTTTCAACCTGATTGCTCATTTTTTTAACGCCGGGATATTTGAGTTTTCTTGCTCCGGCTGGTGTTTTGCCTGCTACAGCGCCTGCACCGCCCCCTGCATATCCTTCTTTACCTTTGCCTTCGGTTTCGGAAACTTTTCCACCCGGAACCTCCGCGCCTTCAATTATTTCTCCAGCCTCAATACCTACCGATATTGTAGCTTCTTTTACTTCTTTACCTTCACCGCGCTTAGGTGTTTCCGCAGTTTCGGCGGTCTTGAGTTTTTCTTCGGATGATTCCTGTTTTTTGTTATTGGTATCTGCCATAATTTTGATTATTCATCTATATATTATACGCGATTTTACGGTTTAAATAAACTGTAATTTGTGATATATCTGGTAAAGATTATAACCTAATACACTGTGAAAGAAATAGCAAAAGCATATATTCCCAAAAACTATGAAGATGAAATCTATCGGGAATGGGAAAAAAGTAAAGTTTTCACTCCGGAAATTGATAAGAAGAAGAAGCCTTTTACAATTTCCATGCCTCCTCCCAACGCTACAGGTACTCTTCATTTGGGTCACGCAACTATGCTTGCCATTGAAGATATAATGATCCGACACAAAAGAATGCGTGGATTTTCGGCATTATGGCTTCCCGGAACCGACCACGCTTCCATTGCAACTCAAAACAGAGTTGAAAAAAATTTAGCGGAAAAAGGAATCACAAGAGATGATCTGGGACGAAAAAAATTCTTAAAAGAGGTTGATAAATTTGTTGAAAATTCTCGTGACACAATAAGAAATCAAATAAGAAAAATGGGCTCTTCATGTGACTGGAGCCGTGAAAGATTTACTTTGGACGAAGGTTTGACTAAAGCCGTAAGGACGGTTTTTAAAAAGATGTATGACGATGGTCTTATTTACAGAGGCAATCGAATTGTTAACTGGTGTCCCAGGTGTTCTTCAACACTTGCAGATGACGAAGTGGATTATAAAGAAGTTAACGAAAAATTATATTGGATTAAATACGGCCCGTTTAAGGTTGCAACCACCAGGCCCGAAACAATGCTCGGCGATACTGCGGTTGCGGTTAATCCCAATGATAAAAGATACAAAACCAATATAGGAGAAACATTTAAAATTCCATATCCTTTAGGTGAATTTGAAGTTAAAGCGGTGGCTGATAAAGCGGTTGATAAAGAATTCGGTACGGGTGTGGTTAAAGTTACTCCCGCTCACAGTTTTACGGATTTTGAAATAGCTCGGCGTCATGATTTGCCTTCTAAATCAGTGATTGATGAAGAGGGAAAGATGAAAGAAAACTGCGGTAAATATGCGGGTATGACTTCTTTGGAATGCAGAAAAGCCTATATTGAAGATTTAAAAGATATGAATTTGTTAGAAAAAGAAGAAGATTTTTTGCATAATTTATCTGTTTGTTACAGATGTAAAACACCTGTTGAACCTTTAATCAGCAAACAATGGTTTGTTGCAGTTGATAAACCCGTAATCAAACACGGCGATAAAAAGAGATCTTTAAAAGAACGTTCAATCGAAGTAGTAAAAAATGGTGAAATTGAAATCATACCTGAAAGATTTAATAAAATATATTTTAATTGGATGGAAAACTTACATGATTGGTGTATTTCACGACAAATTTGGTATGGCCATCAAATTCCCGTTTGGTATTGCAGCGATTGTGATGAAATAATTGTTGATGTGGATGAACCAAAAAATTGTTCAAAGTGTAACGGTGAAAATTTAAAACAGGATCCGGATACACTTGATACATGGTTTTCATCGGGATTATGGACTTTTTCCACACTGGGCTGGCCCGAAAAAACAGAAGATTTAAAATATTTTCATCCAACTTCTGTACTGGAAACAGGTTATGATATTTTATTTTTCTGGATTGCAAGAATGATAATAATGACAAATTATGCATTGAATAAGGTGCCTTTTAAACAGGTTTATTTACATGGATTAATCAGAACGCGTGATGGTAAAAAAATGTCAAAATCAAGCCCGGAAACATGTATTGATCCTATAGATATGATTGAAAAATACGGAACCGATGCGTTGCGCTTAAGTATGGTAATAGGTTCAACTCCGGGAAATGATCTACGGCTTTATGAGGAAAAAATAGCCGGATACAGAAATTTTGTTAATAAAATCTGGAATGCGGTTAGATTTTCTTTATTAAACATTGATGAGGAATCATTGGATGAAGATTTTAACCCTGATGAACATATAAAATCACCCGCAGATAAATGGATTCTTACAAAACTTCAATATCTTATTAAAGATATTACCGATGATATGGATGAATATAAATTCAGTGATGCGGGAAATAAAATTTATAATTACACATGGTGTGAACTTTGTGACTGGTATGTTGAATTCAGTAAAGGAGAACATCTTAATCCGAATGTTCTTATCTTTGTTATTAAGAATCTGCTTAAATTACTGCATCCTTTTATTCCTTTTGTTACCGAAGTTTTGTGGAAAGAATTGAATACGGACAAAATGCTTATTGAAGAAGAATGGCCCGAGTTTAATAAAGATTTGATTTTTATAGCTGATGTTGAAAACATGGAACTTCTGCATCAGATAATTTGTGATATAAGAAGCGCCAGAGCCGAACATGCGGTAGAGCCTGTTAAACAAGTTCAAGCAGTTATATATGCCGGAAAATACAAGGATTTTCTTGAAGCAAAACGAGAACCGTTAATGAGAATGGCAAGAATAGGCAAACTTGATATATTTGAAAAAGGAGAAAAAATAGATCGTGCGGTTGCATTATTGACTCCGCATTATGAAGTTTACTTACCTTTGCATGAACTTATTGATATTGATAAAGAAAAAGAAAGGTTAACCGGGGAATTGGATAATTTAAAGAATTTTGAAAATAAATTACTCGGGAAACTGGAAAATGAAGGATTTATTAAAGGCGCACCTGAAGAAGTTGTTATCAAGGAGAAAAAAAGGCTTCTTGATACACAAAAATCAATTAAAAAAATTAATGACAAATTAGCCGAATTGTAAAAAGTATGGTATAATATATTGAAATAAAAATTAAAACCAAATGAGTGAAAAATTTGAAGGCTTAAAACAAATTGAAAGTTTAATAGCAGCGGATAAGCTTAATGAGGCTTATAATCTTTGTAATAAACTTTTATTGAATTTTCCCGATAGTGTTAGGGTTAAAAGACTCAAAGCCAAAGTGGAAAAATTGGTATTCAAAAAGAATCTTAATCTTGTTAAAGATGATCTGAAAAAATTACAACCTTTATGGAAACAGCGGAAATATTCCGAAATAATAAATAAATTAAAAGAACTTCAAAAATACGTTCCCGGTTATGCTCCTTTACAAAAACAACTTCAAAAAGCCCAAAAACTGCTTCTCAAACAAAAATCCCACAAGCAAAAAGATGTGCTTGCCCGCTATATGTCCAAAGCAGAGGAATACATGAATAAAGAAAATTATAAGGATGCAATAACAACTTTAAAGCGGGTGCTACTTAAACTTCCGGATCATGAACCGGCTAAGCGGTTACTTAAGCAGGCGCGTGATTTATATATTGATCAACAGATTAAAGAAAGAGATTTTTTGTTAAAAAGTGATAAATTTGATGAAATAGCGGCATTTATAAAACACCTTAAAACTGTAGACCCTAATTCTTCAAAAATTTCATCATTAATAAGAAAGCTGTCGAAACGTGAAAAAATGGCTCGAAAATTCAAAAAAATGGATTTTACTTACAAATCATATGAGGAATTATTCACTTTATACCAAAATCAAAAATATCAGGAATGTATTAAAGGACTCAAAGAATTGATTTCTATGGAAAAAGACAATTTTAAAGCTTTGGAACTTTTGAAATCGGCAAGAAAAAAATTTGATAAACAGCTTACCAAAGAAGTTTATAAAAAAATAAAAAATCTTCAGAAAAGATTCAAAAAGCAAAAGAAACAAATGCCGAAAGAATTTATTCGTTTATAATTATTTCTTGTTTGACAGTTTGTATTGTTCACGACCGACTCTTTCGAATTGCTTCTTGTTCTTAAGATTAAGAATAATTGTTATTTTCTTAACCTGTCGCTGTTCCAACACGTGATTGATAATTTTATCCTGAGACTTGGCCTTACCGTCTTTTAAAATGTCCGTGATTATTTCCGCAACAGTGCCTTCTTTAAATCCCCATTCTTTAAGTGCGTAAATTCCGCGTCCAATAAGTACAAATTGATCGTGTCTGATTAATTCGTTGTGAACGGCCTGAAGATTTATTCTTTTATTATCAAATTTAAGTTCCGTTATTCGGTTTACGATATCAATAAAATGCAACGGTTTTTTATTCCTGTTTAAAACATAGTAAATTTTGTCTCTCAGAGTTCTTGGGTTGATATGTCGCCATGTTGCGAGGCCGATGCCGTTTTCTACCGGCTTAAGCCTTTTATCAAGAGTGAATATTGAAATAACCTGTTGAAGTTTGGTTGCATCAAGTTCTTTAAAATGTTTTTTAAGGTCATCAAAAATTTTGCTGTTTGAAAGTATGTCGGTTTTTTTATTCAGTATATTTATAGTTTTTTGTGTTATCTGTTTTATATCGCCATCATTTATATCCGTGAATTTAATATAAGGATGATAATTTATGGTATTGGGAATTTTTTCAAGTTCTTTATCCAAAGAAAGTGAAAGATTTATGGCATTCCTGTTAACTTCAACATCACTTTTATCAAGTAAATTTATTAAAGCCGAGAATAAATTTTCATCTGTCATTATTCCTCCGTTTTCTTTTAAAAGATTTTTTATAAATTCATTTAATTGCTGAAGCTCTGTGTTTCCTACATTACGTTGAAGTTTAGTTAATGCGTTTTTTTCGATTTGTCTTATTCGTTCCCTTGTAACATTAAAATGTTTACCTATTTCTTCCAATGTAGCCCGGTGAGTGTTATCCAAATTGAATCGTCTTTTAATAACGTGTTTTTCCTTCTGTGATAAAAGAATAAGCAAATCTTGTACAATTTTTTGAGCATTTTGAAATGTTTTGACCGGCGTTTGAGACATGTCCATATCTTAAATAAAATTAAATAATAAATTATGAATATATCAAGTTTGGATTCACTTAACTATTATAGTTTAATAGAAAATTAAGGTGAAGAATTTAGGGTTTACTTATTGCTCGCTTGTTGTATCACTCGAGAAAATGGTTTTGAATGTAGAATATAGCCGCTACAGTAAACCGTTTCAATAAGTTTGTATTTTTCGCTATAATCAATTTTTTTTCTTAATGAATTTATATGGACATCGACTGTATTAGTAATAAAATAGGCATTTCGGTCCCAAACATTTTCCAGAATCAATTGCCTTGATAATAATGTGTCTGTGTTTCTCATTAAGAATTCCAAAAGTTGAAATTCTTTGTTTCTTAAAAATTGTTTTTTCCCGAATCTCTCAACTTCTCTTCTGTTAATATTTAAATTAATGTCAAATACTTTAATAATAGATTCTTTTTTAATTTCAAATTTTCTGTTCAGTATTTTTTTAATTTCATATGCCAGGTATCTTGTTGGAACATCCGTGGGATAAACATATTTTGTTGATATTTCAAGTATATCTGTTTCTGAATTTTGAAATTTGTTAATTAAAAGAAAAACCGGTTTATTAAAATTTATTTTATTTATAACCTCAAATATTTTTTTATTTAAAGAAGAATTCACACTTAATTTTAAAATAATGCAATCATAATCTTTATATAAAAGTTCCTGTTCATAATTTTCATGAGTTGATCTGCATTCAGTTATAATATTTTCACATTTTAAATTGCGACATAATAGTTCGGAAATCAGTTTGTTTTCGGAAATTACTAGAGCATGCATAGGCATTCAGTCAAATACGATGGAGATGTAATATATAGTAATTTGATTTCCGGATAAAGGTCCTTTCACGGAATTCGCTTTAAGTAGAGCAAATTCGCGTATATTTCCTGTTGTATAATTTTCAACAACACCTTTAAATTTTGTTTGAAATTCATTAAAATCAATATACTTATTCTTAATCATATCAATATGAATGATGAAAAAAAGCAAAAGCTTCAGGTGAAATATGATGCATCAATGGAAGCCGGTGTTTTTAGCAATGCTGTTTCCGTAAGTACGAATCGTAATGAAATGATAATTGATTTTGGTTATATATTGCCAAATGTCAATCCATCAACAATCAAGATAATCAGTCGTGTAAATATAACGCAGCGCACCGCGGAAAGTTTTTTGAAGGTTCTCTCGAACGCGGTTTTGGATATGAAAAATAAGCAGGATAAAAAAGAAGAATAAGCGGAAGTAATAATAAACAATAATTTAAAATCCCGAATCAATAAAAATGATAATGATACCAGGGGAGATATCAAGTACCTTGTAGATAAAATAGCGAATTTGTGAACCATTTTAAAAGTACCTAACTTAAAGTCAAAACAGGCGAATTTGGAGCAATGATGCAGGTAGAGCTTGTTAACGACGGACCCGTTACTTTTATGATAGAAAGTAAAAAATAATAGGCTTCACATGGCACCTTGCTTTTTGATATCATTCAATTTGAAATTTTAACTATATAAAAGATGGATTCACAAAATGATCTAATGGATAAGGTTGTTTCTTTATGCAAAAGAAGAGGATTTGTTTTTCAGGGATCCGACATCTACGGCGGTTTAGCTAACACATGGGATTTAGGACCTTTGGGTGCAGAATTAAAAAATAATATTTTAAAAGAGTGGTGGAAGTTCTTTGTACATACCAGAAAAGAAATAGTGGGTATTGATTCAGCTATTTTTATGAATCCCAGAGTCTGGCGCGCTTCCGGTCATGTTGAGAATTTTAATGATGCACAGGTGGATTGTAAAAATTGCAAAAAGCGTCATCGGGCAGATCATTTAATTGAAGATGCCCTTGATGATATAAAAGTTGAAGGACTAAGCACTGAAGATCTTGGAAAACTGATAGAAGAAAATGAAATAAAATGTCCGGATTGCGGTGCAAAGGACTTTACTGAAGTACGAACTTTCAATCTTTTATTTCAAACAAATATCGGACCTGTGGCAACAGACTCTGAGCCTGTTTATTTAAGGGGAGAAATAGCACAGGGAATGTTTACCAATTTTAGAAATATCCTTGATACAATGCGAAAAAAATTACCTTTTGGTATAGCAAGCGCCGGTAAAGCATTCAGAAACGAAATAACACCCGGAAATTTTATATTCAGAACACTTGAATTTGATTTAATGGAATTCGAATATTTTATCAGGGAGTCCGAATGGGAGGAGAAATTTGATTATTGGCTTGACGAAATGAATAAATGGCTTGATGTTCTGGGCATTTCAAAAGATAAAATAAGAGTACGTGAACACACAAAAGATGAATTGTCTCATTATTCAAAAAGAACGGTAGATATTGAATATAATACACCTTTCGGATGGAAAGAATTATACGGCCTGGCCTACAGAACAGATTTCGATCTGAAGAATCATCAGCAAATGAGCGGAAAGGATATGACTTATTTTGATCAGCAAACCGGAGAAAAATTTATACCTCATGTAATTGAACCGACTTTTGGTTTGAGCCGCACTATACTTATGATATTGCTTGATTCCTATACCGAAGAAGAAATTGAGGGTGAAAAAAGAGTTGTTCTTAAATTAAAACCACAATTTGCCGCTTATAAAGCAGCTGTTTTGCCATTAATGAAAAAACCGGAATTACTGAATAAAGCCGATGATATATTTGATCTGCTTAAAAACAAATATGCCCTGGATTTTGATATTACCGGCAGTATAGGCAAAAGGTACCGAAGACAAGACGAAATAGGAACTCCATTTGCCATAACCGTCGATTATAAAACTTTGGAAGATGAATCGGTTACAGTACGTGATCGTGACACATTAAAACAGGATAGAGTTAAAATCGATCAATTGAACGAATATCTGGAAAATAAATTACAATAGTTTTTAGAAATATTGAAACCCCGAGGAAATTGATATTTCCTCTTATTTGTGCTAAAATAGTAAGAAAATAAAAATAAAAAATGATTGATTTAATAATTCAACATCCGATCTGGACTTTAGTGCTGTTAATAGCACTTATAATTTTGTTTAAACGCGGCGTATGGCTGTTCAGGTATCTTGTAGCTTTAAAATGGTCAAAAGATCTGATATATCTTCGTGTAACTTTGCCAAGAGCCGATACAGCCAAAGA
The DNA here is from genome assembly GCA_964346325.1 of uncultured Candidatus Peribacteria bacterium. Lineage (GTDB taxonomy): Bacteria > Patescibacteriota > Gracilibacteria > UBA1369 > PNNO01 > JAUVDZ01. The sequence continues at coordinate 13,348 of CAYFUK010000013.1, forward strand.
TAAAGATAAACAGGTAGAAAAAGACTTCAGAGAAAAAATCGGTGTTATGGAGCAGTTTTACAGAAACATTCATGAGATTCGTGAATTGAACTGGAGAAACCGATTACGTAATTTTATTTTTAATTTGGATGTTGTTTCATTTGAATTGGTTGCGCAGAATAAGCAGGTTGAATTTTATATTGTCACTTATAAGCATTATTTTGAACTCATAGAGAAACAAATCACTTCTTATTACAAGGATGCCGATATTCAAATTACAAAACCTTATGTGGTTGACCCAAAAGGATCGGTTGTCAGATGTTTTTATGCATATTTGGCAAAAGATGATTTTTATCCGATTAAAACTTATAAGAAGATTGAAAATGACCCGTTGAATAATTTGACAAATGTTCTTTCCAAACTCGGAGACGATGATAAAGGAGTATTTCAGTTCGTATTAAATCCGAGATCTGACAGATGGCGTAAAAAAGCCGAAGCAGCCGGTTCTGCATTGTTCATGAATAAAAAACCAAAGGGTTTTTTACAAAAAATACCTTTATTGGGAGGGATAATAACATTTTTTAAAAGTATAATTTTTGGATATGATAAAGTTAAGAATGACATCAAAACCGGCGCTCCTCAGGGCAGCCAATATGTAAGAATGCTTCAGACAAAAGAGGAAGTTGCAAAAATGATAGGTCAAAAATCCCAACATGTTGGATTTGATGCTACCGTAAGAATAATCACTTCAAGTAAAACATATAAAGATTCCTCGCAGATAATGTATAATATGACTCTTGCTTTAAACCTGTTTAAGGCTGCCGCCATGAATTATTTTCAGACCAAAAGGATGATTTTTATCGATAAATGGAATACAAAATTAATGCTTCATGCGTTTAAAAACCGGATTCATAATTATAAAATTATCCCGGTTATATTACGAGAAAGGATAAATCTTTTGACACCCGAAGAATTAGCGGGAATGTATCATTTTCCCAATTCACGTTATAATTACACGCCGGTTATTAAATGGCTTGCTTACAAAGTTTTGCCGGCACCGGTAGATTTGCCCGGCGAAGGCGTTTATATGGGCAATAATGTTTACAGAGGAGAAATCAGAAAAGTTCGTATACTGCGTCAGGACCGTACAAGGCATCAATATATAATCGGTAAATCCGGTGCAGGTAAATCTGCTTTTATAAGTTTTATGGCAAGGCAGGATATGTGGAACGGAGACGGAGTTTGTGTTGTTGACCCGCACGGTGATTTGATTGAAGATATTCTTACATATGTACCTAAAGAACGTGCGAAAGATGTAATTGTGTTTAATCCTTCCGATCAGGAAAGACCAATGGGGCTTAACATACTTGAGGCAAATAATTCCGAAGAACAGGATCTTGCTTCGTCACAGGCCACTGAAATTTTTATCAAATTATTTGGAGACGAGATATTCGGTCCGAGGATTCAGCACTATTTTAGAAATGCGTGTTTAACTTTAATGGAAGATAAAGATGAAGGAGCAACATTGATCGATGTTCCGAGAATTTTTGTTGATAATGATTTTATGCAATATAAGGTTAAAAAAGTTAGAAACCCTGTTGTAAGATCTTTCTGGGAACATGAATATGCTCATACCGGAGAAAGAGAAAGGCAGGAAATGATACCTTATTTTTCATCAAAATTCGGACCTTTTATTACAAATTCAATAATGCGTAATACAATCGGACAAACCAAATCCGCTTTTAATTTCAGGGAAGTAATGGATAAACAGAAAATATTACTTATTAATCTTGCAAAAGGTAAAATAGGCGATTTGAACACACAGTTGCTCGGATTGGTGGTAGTGGCCCGCATTCAGATGGCTGCCATGAGTCGCGCCGACATGCCGGAGGATCAGCGTAAAGATTTTTATTTATATGTGGATGAGTTTCAGAATTTTGCAACCGACAGTTTTTGTTCGATTCTATCCGAGGCCCGAAAATACCATTTATGTTTGATCATGGCTCATCAATATATTAAGCAGTTGGTTCAAAAAGACAGCACACAAATTAGAGATGCGGTATTCGGTAACGTGGGTACCATGATGTCATTTAAAGTCGGCGCAGATGATGCGGAATATATGGCTAAGGAATACGCTCCTGTGCTGACAGAAGCCGATGTTCTGGGAATATCAAACTATAAAGCTTATATAAAATTAAATATTAATAATACAACTTCCCGTCCTTTTTCAATGGAGACCATATGGGATACAAGTAAATCCAATAAAAAAATAGCTGAAATTGTAAAAGAATATTCCCGTATGAAATACGGAAGAAAGCGTGAATTTGTTGATCAGGAAATTGCTGCAAGAATAGGAATAGATTTAAATGTATAAGTTGATAAAAAAAATAATTTAATGCATAATAATAAACGTGAGTACTAAAATCATAAAATCGAAAAAATATTTATTGGCAATTAGCACAATTATTGCGGTTTTTATCTTAAATGCATGTAGTGATAATCAGATGCCGAATGATAGCGATATATATGTTGATCCATCAATAGATATAACTTATTCAAAAGGTAATGGCGATGCCGATATTATAGTTATTCAATTCGGAGAGTATGAATGCCAGTTTTGTTCAAAATTTGCTTTGGAGATATTGCCTGATTTACAGGAAGATTATATTGCGACCGGAAAAATTATATATATTTTTAAAGATTTCCCGATAGAAAACAAGAAAAATTCAAAATTGGCCAGCCAGGCTTCTTATTGCGCCGGTGATCAGGGTGAAGAAAAATATTGGGAAATGCATATTAAATTGTTCGAAAATCATGATAAATTATCTGAAGAAGATTTATATAATTATGCTGAAGAAATCGAAGTCGAATCTGATTCGTTTAAAACCTGCCTTACAAGCGGAAAATATAAAAATCTCGTTGCCAGAAACAAACAACAAGGTGAAAAATTGGATGTTAATAATAATCCGACTTTGATAATTAATAATGAAAAGTTGGTTGGATTACAACCATATGAAAATATTAAAAAAGTTATTGATACTCATCTGAAAGAAAAAGAATAAATTTACCACCAGACTTTTTTTATCTTAAGCCCGTAAGCTATAACATTTGCAAGTAAAGCAAATAATGGCGATATTATTAATAATATGATTATTAGTTTTAAGCTTGGTACCACAATTAATGAACCAACAAGCAATCCACCGATCACATAGTCGATCTGATCAAATATAATCCAGGGTTTGCCGCTTTTAATACCCATTCGTCTTTTAAAGTAGCTTTTTATAAGATCACCGAATAAAGCTCCGAATCCAAGATAAAAGCTTAGTAATAAAGTAAACATCAGGTTGTTTTCCCAGGTTGAGAAATCATATAAGCCAAAAGAAAATTGTATAAGGCCTGTAATCAAAGCACCGATTATTCCAATAAAAAAACCTCTGTATGTCTTTGACTCCCCAAAAACCTTTTTATTGATGGGTTTTGCTAATCTTTTAAATATTTTTAATCCGCTTGCAATAACCGGCATTGCATTTGCAACATATGCGGGAAGAAAAAATATAATGGATGCAAGAAGTAAATTTAAAAAATTCATAATACCAAAATATTGTAAAATGGTAGCAGGGGAGGGGATCGAACCCACGACCTCGGGCTTATGAGTCCCGCGCTCTAACCAACTGAGCTACCCTGCCGAAAAATATAGTGCGAATAGTATTTTAAAGCCAGAACTCTAATGTTGCAAGGTTTTATTATTTAAAAGATTTTTGCACTTAAACTGAATCTCACAATACCCGGTATAAGTAAATTCGGATCGGTTTTTCTTACTTTTTCAATTTGCGGATTGCTATGCATCGGTTCGAAATAATACTCATTACCATCAATATATATTCTTTTAACTCCAATTTCATTTTTATAAAATACAGTAAATAATTTACCACTGTTTTCATCACCTATTTCATTGTTTCGTATAAATTCACCAATCAAAATATCACCTATATCTAAACCAAATTCAGGATAATCTCTGATAAACACCTGTACGGCTATAAGTTTGTCAGTGGATTTAAAGAATTTTATAGTATTTTTTAAATATTTTTTTGATAAATAAATATATCGGTCCGTTCGGTTTTTTAATTCAATAATATCATTCATAGATTTTTTTTGAATTTTAGTAACATCAATAAAAGGAATTGCAAGTATATCTTCATTAAAATCAGTTTGGATGTCTTTTTCAATGAGTGATACTATTTTATCCCATTTTTTTGCCTTATCTACGTAAGTCATTAATCCGCGTGTATCTTCCCCGAAAAAATATCCCACGGGTTTATTCAGAAATTCCGCGATCCTTAATAATTCCCATACTTTGGGAGTGTATCTTCCCTGAGTAATGTTTGTAACATAAGCTCTTGATTTATTAATCATGTTGGCGAGCTCCGTTTGAGTTTTATTTGATTCTGTTAAGCCTTTTTTTATACGGTGCGCAATAAGATTTTTTGCATATTGGTTCATTTTTATAATTAATGTTAACAGGTACTAAACATATTATTTACCTATGTGTAATTTTTGTAAAGTTAAAAAGAATATACTTTACATTATGTAAATTTTTTTTTAAATTAATAATTGGTTTTAGAGAAATCTTTCAAGAGAGAGAGGCTTAGAACAAAGGGCACCAAACGGTGCTTTTTGTTTTAACTATTTTACTTTATAATAGGCTCTGTTTGATAACCAAAAATAATGTCCATACCTAATATTATTTCGCTTCTTAGAATTCTTTTTATACCTATAATAATTACTGTAATTTTTATTGATTTTCCGAATCATTATTTTATTGCTTTAATATTATATCTGGTTGTTATGGTTTCCGATTTGGTGGATGGTTATATTGCAAGAAAATATAAGTCCGAAACTAAATTAGGACGCTTCTTGGATCCTTTGGCTGATAAATTGCTGAATATATTAATGATGGTTACATTAACATATTTACAAATATTTCCTTTATGGATCGTACTTTTACAAATAGCACGTGATTTGGTTGTTGATGCGATTATAAATTTACAGGCTTCGTTAAAAATGTTTACCAGTGCCATTATAGGTGCGAAAATACGAACCTTTTTACTGACTGCTTCTGTTGCGGTTGGAATTCTGGCTTTATCAACTTATAATACCTCTTTTATTGATGCAGCTTATTATTTGCTTATTACATCTTTTGTTTCCGGATTTATCGGTATTATCAAACCGACTGTTTCAATAGGTAAGAAGATATTGAATAAATGGGAAGCTTAATATTTTTTATTTTGGTTGCGGGGGCAGGATTCGAACCTGCGACCTCCGGGTTATGAGCCCGACGAGCTGCCACTGCTCTACCCCGCGTTATTGAGTATGTGTATTATAGATATATCATTCTCAATGTCAAGTTATCTGTATGGATTGTCCCGAAAGATAAATACTCTCCATTTTTCAAAATTTGATAATTTTTCCAAATCTTTTTTACTTATTGTTTCAAGATCCAAATCGTCTTTTTCATTAATATTATTATTTTTTGAGGAAATAATAATTAGTTCTTCTCCCGGATTAACAAGCCCTTTATTTTGTTTTAAGATTTTATCAATATAGCTTTCTGAAGTAACATAATCGAATTCTTGGACAAGTTTGCGGTTTTGTTCTTCTATACGTTTGTTTTCTTCTTCGAAATCTTCAATATAAATATCGATTTGATGGCTCTTGTAAAAAGCCAGTGTTAAAGAATATAATAGGTATGCACTTAAAATAATTAAACCTATAATTACAAAATTCGTAAAATTTGATGGTTGATCGTTTTTATTCTGCATGATAATAAAATTGTAGGCGAAAAAATTTTAGCATATATATGACAAAAAAAATACATTTAATAGGAATAGGAGGCATAGGGATGAGCGGACTTGCTCAAATTCTTCATGAACGGGGGAACATAATTACAGGTTCGGACATTGAGGAATCCGGACTCATACAAAAGATGAAAGACAAAGGAATCAATATTAATATTGGTCATTCTGATGATAATTTAGCTAATGACACCCAAAAAGTAATTTATTCATCTGCAATTCCGCAAAATAATCCGGAATTAATAAAGGCCAAAGAACTAAACCTGCCATTATTAAGTTATGCAGAAGCAATAAAGGAATTTACACATGATTCATACACGATTGCCGTAGCCGGGACACACGGTAAAACAACCGTAACGGCATTATCCGCTCTTGCCTTAATTGCAGGACATAAAGATCCAACAGTAATCATCGGTTCACAATTAAAAGAATTTGATAATCAGAATTACAGATTGGGTTCAGATGATTATTTTATTGTTGAAGCATGTGAATATAAAAGAAATTTTTTAAATTATTCACCGAATATAATAATTTTAACCAATATAGAAGCTGAACATCTGGATTATTTTAAAGATCTTGAAGATTATAAAAACGCTTTTAAAGAATTTATATCAAAACTATCGGAGGATGGTTTTATAATTGCAAACGGTGATGACGAAAATGTTTTGGATATTGTAAAAGATGCAGATGCTCAGGTGATTCTGTTTCATGATGATGATGAAAGGTTAAAACAGATTGAATTACAGATTCCCGGTGATTTTAATAAGTTAAATGCACTTTGTGCTTTGATTTTAGGTCAAATTTTAAATATCGAACGTAAAATAATTCTTAAAGAATTCGCGAAATTTCAAGGAACATGGAGGCGCTTTGAGATACTGGGGAGATTTTATAATATGACTGTAATAAGCGATTATGCACATCATCCCACAGCAATAAATGAGACATTAAAAGCAACACTGGAAAAATATCCCGGTTCAAAAATATGCTGTATATTTCAACCTCATCAATACAACAGAACAAAAAAGTTTTTAAATGAATTCGGACAAGCTTTTAAAAAAGCTAAAACCGTTATTCTACCGAATATTTATGAAGTAAGGGACAAAAAAGAAGATATTGAATCAATAAAACCGGATGATCTTGCAGAATCCATACGTAATAACGGAACTCAAGCAGTTTTAAAATATGAATACGAAGAAATAAAAAAGTTTCTTGAAGATAATAAATCCGAATTTGATATTTTGCTGGTTATGGGAGCCGGGGATATATGGAAATTTGCCGAACACTATCTTCCGCAGAATAACAAGGAGTTTTGTGAAAGCTGTATGGATTAATTTGTTTTCTTCCAGATTGTACCCTGTGCGGTGTCTTCCAGTATGATTCCTTTTTCAGCAAATTCGTCTCTTATTTTATCTGAAGTTTCCCAGTCTTTGTTTTTTCTTGCTTCCTCACGTTGTTTTATAAGATTTTGAAATTCTTCCGATAAAACTGCTGATTTTTCAGGAATCAAAACAGCCAATACCTGATCAACTTTTTTTATAAATTCCAGAATTTTGTCACGATCACTGTCATTTAAATCAATTTTTTCTTTTAGGATATTAATTGCTTTTATGAATTCAAATAACGCAGCCAGGCCATCGGGCGTTTCGAAATCATTATCCATACCTTCTTCAAATTTTTGTTTTGCAGTATTAATTGCGTATTTTATTTCATCATGCAAAGGGCCCGAATCTTTTATTCTTTTTACGGAATTAACAAAATCATGAATTCTTTGCAGACTCATCGCGGATTGTTCAAGAAGTGAACCCGTAAAATTAATAGGGGAACGGTAATGTGTCTGTAAATATAGATATCTTATTACATCACCCGAATAATTCTCCAAAAGTTTTTCCAAAGTAATAAAATTACCAAGTGATTTAGACATTTTTTCCTCATTAATATTAATGAATCCGTTGTGCATCCAGTATTTCGCAAATAATTGTTTTGTTGCCGTTTCACTTTGTGCAATTTCACATTCATGATGGGGAAAAGTTAAATCCGCTCCACCGGCGTGGATATCGATCGTTTCACCCAATATGGCCATGCTCATTGCACTGCATTCTATATGCCATCCGGGTCTTCCTTTTCCCCATGGGCCGTCCCATGAAGGTTCACCCGGTTTTTCTTTTTTCCATAATGCAAAATCCTGTGGATTTTTTTTAGCCTCATTTACTTCAACCCGTGCACCCATTTGCAATTCTTCAAGTTTTTGATTTGATAACTTTCCATATTCCGGGAATTTTGTAATATCAAAATAAACTCCGTCTGAAATTTCATATGTTGCGTCTGCTTCTTCAAGTTTTTTTATTAAGTCGATAATATGATTTATATATTCTGTTGCTTTTGGTTTAACATCAGGCTCCATTATTTTTAATTTGTCGTAGTCTCTTTTATACATCGGAATCACTTTTTCCGATAATTCTTTAACCGTTAAAGCTTTTTCTTTGGCTCTGTTGATCATTTTATCGTCTATATCGGTATAATTGGTTACAAATTGTACATTGTAACCTTTATAAATTAAGTATCTTCTTATTATATCAAAAGCTACCGCACTTCTGCCATGGCCCAGGTGGGCTGAATCATACACGGTCGGTCCGCATAAATAAAAACTCACCTCATCTTTTTTTATAGGCTTAAATTCTTCTTTCTGTCTTGTTAAAGTATTATATATTTTAATCATGATACAGGTAATAATAAGCCGACTAATATTGAACTAAGCAGGTCGATTACCAGAAAAGCGACTATCGGGCTTATATCTATCATGCCAAGCCTCGGAATTACTCTCCTGAAAACGGATAAAACAGGCTCTGTCACTTCAAATAAAAAGCGTGAAATACCGGACGTTGCATTAACAGGTTTTATCCACGAAAGAATAACTCTTACGAATATTGCAAATATCAGAATGTTTGCAAATATTTCCACAAATTGTGCCAAAAAAATTCTTACTTCCATAAATTATTATTTATAGAGTCGAATATGATTTTAGCACATTTTTCTTTTAAATTTAAAGTAAAGCTGAGAAATAAATACCGAAATTAATAAAAACCATATCATTTCCGGCCCTGTTGATTCCATTTCAGGACCAATTGGCGGCTGAGCTTTTACTTCCGGAGGTTCTTGTTCGGCAGGTGCGGTCACGGGTGCTTCCGTGAAAGGTATGCCGCTAACTATACTGCTTTGATTTTCACTTTCCAGACCTTCATCATCAACAGCCGCAACAGAAAAAAAGTATTCCCGACCGTTTACAAGATTAGGTATATACCAGGTAGTTTTATTATCGAAAGTATCAACAACTCTATCTAAGTTGCTTGGTGTTAAGCCATAATAAATTTTGTAATGGTCAACTGCTGAATCATCGGTCGCCGGCTGCCATGTTAATGTTACTCTTGAATCACTTGAAGCTGATTGTACTCCAAAAACATCCGAAGGGGGCTGATTGATATCTTCTTCCATTGGTTCTTCTTCACCGTCAATCGTTCCTTCCCCGTTTTCACTTATTTCGATCATTGCAACATCGGTATAAGAACCTTCGTTTCCCAATTCATCAACCAGAATAACATCAAGCGGATATTCGCCGGGTTCGGAAGGCGCCTGAATCGATGCAAGGTATTTTGTGGGATCATTTGGATCCTGTTCCAGTTCCGCAATATCTATATTGAAGACAACCGCGCCCTGCAATACATTAGGTTCCGATGTTACAAGTATATCCAAAACATCGCCCGTTTGTATGCCCGTAGATGGAGTGAAAGTGATATTCTCAACTTCAGGTGGCATTGTATCAACTTCAAAGGTTACTTCATCTGAAGTATATTGAATTGTATCTTCCGCATCTAAAGCTACGGCCAATAACGTATGTGAACCATCAATCAGTTCATCAGTCTGAAAAGCGAATGTTCTGTCACCTTCGACTTCCGTTTCTCCCAAAGGAACATCATTGTCAAAAATTTGAATATTTAAATCCGTACCCGGAGCGGTTCCTGAAATTGTAAATGTATTTTCACTGTAAGTTCCCGAAGAAGGCGAATCAATAATTAGTTCCGTATCACTGGGAGTTGTAGTATCATCTCCAGCCGGTGCAGTTGTCCCGGATCCTACAAGGATATCTTCGGTTCCTCTTATCGTAAAGTTATCAAGATCTGTTGCTACAACCGTATAAGTTCCGGTTTGTGCAAAATTCAATGATGATCCCGCACCTTCAAAATCATGAGAACCCGAATCAAAATCAACATCAAAAGTATAATCATTGGGTAAACTTGCATAAATGCTGTTATCACCTTCAACCGAAAAATGAACCGTACCCGAATAGTTTGGCACTACACCGCCTTCGGCATCTTTTGCGGTTAATGTGAAATCCACATCTGAATTTGGTAATATTGTCGGTGGTAAATTTTCAAATTCCAAATACGCAACTTCGCCTGCCTGTGCATATGCGGTTTCCACCCATCCTCCTGCATCATTTATATCCGTATATGCTATTTCAAGCCTTTTATTCAAAACTTTATTAGCGGTGGAATCAAGAAATGAATAAACAGAAACTCCACTTTTATTCGAAGATACGGCAAAAATTATAGATCCATCATCATTTGTAAATGGTTTTTCCGAAAACCGGACAACTTCATCATCCGATCTACTCGAAATTACTGCCACTTCATGCCCTTTAATCGGATTATTATGCTTATCTTTAAGTTTTACGGTAATATGAATTTTATCTTTACCATTTGCTTTTGCAATTAACTTTGATGTTTCAAATTCCGAATTTTCAGAAGAAACACTGTCCGGGAAAACCGTAAAACTGTTAAATTTTCCATTAACAGAATCTTCAAGCCGCGCAGCTATTTTATATTCGCCGGCCTTTTTTGTGTGATAATCATACAAATCAAATTCTGCTATACCGTCTTCATCCGAAACAACAGGAATATTTAATTCAACGCCGCTTGGTTTTACAATGGTAAATATCACTTTTTTATCAGCAAAAGTTTTTGAGCTGTAAATGTGTGCTTCAAAACCCGCAATTGTGTCCATGCCGTAAGCTTCGGGTTTAAACGGAGTGGTTTCAGCTGATGCCACGCCGGCATTTAAAAGTATTGTTGTTATTAAGCCAAAAGCTAAATATTTTAATCGATTTTTCATTTTTTATTTCTCTAATACTTTATATTTCTTTCTATTATACCAAAAATAAAGGTTTTTTACAATGTTATACTATAT
>CAYFUK010000014.1:0-22888 GCA_964346325.1 uncultured Candidatus Peribacteria bacterium
CTATCACGCTTCGTGGTGTGCAGTGATACCTCCCCTGACTGATTCGAGGGCCTCGTGTATTCCTGAACCGTTTCCTGCATGGAGGAATCAAACGGAAGTTGTAAACGGGAACACAGTTCCTGGTAATTCTCCATCGGATCCTCTGCCAAGTCTTCGGAGCTGAAGAAATAAATAATTTAAATAAAATAATTGAAAATAAAAAAGTTGATGAAATTATTCAGACAAAATCAGATTTAAGTAAGACCCATGCAGAGGATATTCTTGATTTATGTCGTGAAAATCATATTCAATATAATTTTGTTCCCGACATTGTTCAGGTTCAAAAAACGAATATTGATATATCAACTCCATCCGGAATTCCCTTAATTTCATTAAAACCAACACCTTTGGACGGCTGGGGCAGAGTTATTAAAAGAATTTTTGATATAATCATTTCACTCTTGGCTTTAATTTTTCTCTCACCCGTTTTATTAATTACGGCCATCGCAATAAAACTCGATAGCAGGGGCAGTATTCTTTTTAAATATCTGGATGACGGAAACCGCGTTAAAAGAGTGGGCCAATACGGAAAACTTTTTAATTTTTATAAATTCAGATCAATGAAGCCGAACACACATAATTTAAGGTACACCAAACTTGCTGAAAACAATATAAGAAAAGACTCCCCAATGGTAAAAATTAAGAATGATCCGCGCGTTACAAGAGTGGGAAAATTCATTAGAAAGTGGAGTATAGATGAGCTCCCTCAATTATGGAATGTTTTAAAAGGCGATATGTCGCTTGTTGGTCCGCGTCCTCATTTGCCCGAAGAAGTTGAAAAATACGACAAACATCATAAATTCGTTTTGTCGCTAAAACCGGGAATAAGCGGATTGGCACAAATAAGCGGAAGAAGCAATCTTGATTTTGAAAAAGAAATTCAACTTGATACTTACTATATTGAAAACTGGTCAATTTGGCTTGATATAAAAATAATATTAAAAACTTTTAAAGTAGTTTTCTCTGGAAAAGCTGCAAAAGACGTGTAAAATGGTTAGAGTTGAATAAATAAATTTAATAAATATGTTACAAAAGGTAATTAATCGAATTATAGGCGATCAGAACAAGAAAGCCATTAAAAAAATACAGCCCCTTGTAGATAAAATTAATGAAATTGAAAAAGAGTATTCCGAAGAACTTACAAAAGATGAAGACTTCAGAGAAAAAACAAATGAATTTAAAAGAAGGATAGCATCGGGTGAAACCGAAGATGACCTTTTACCTGAAGCATTTGCCCTTGTTAAAGCTGCCTGCGGCAGATTAATGGGCAGAAAATGGGACGTTAGAGGAAATGATATGGAATGGGATATGATTCCTTATGATGTGCAGCTCATAGGCGCGATTATTTTACATCAGGGTAAAATTGCGGAAATGAAAACAGGTGAAGGGAAAACGCTCGTTTGTACAATGCCTGTTTATTTAAATGCTTTAAGCGGTAAAGGTGTATTTGTTGTAACTGTAAATGATTATCTTGCACAACGTGACTCCGAATGGATGAGCGGAGTTTATGAATTTTTAGGCTTATCGGTTGGTGTTATTAAACACGGTCAGACTCCCGATGAAAAAAAGCGGGCTTATGAATGCGATATAACTTACGGCACAAATAATGAATTCGGGTTCGATTATTTAAGAGACAACATGGCTACCAATGTAGACAATGTTGTTCAGAAAGAATTAAATTACGCGATTGTTGATGAAGTTGATTCGATTTTAATCGATGAAGCCAGAACTCCTTTAATAATCAGTGCTCCGGCAGATGAATCCACATCCAAATATCAAAGATATTCCGATCTTGTTGGAAGGCTTAAAGAAAATGAAGATTACAATATTGATGAAAAAGCGAAAACAGCAACTTTGACCGAAAACGGTATAGAAAAAATGGAGAATTTTCTTGGTGTTGAGAATATATATACGGAAGCCGGTTTTATGGAAGTTCAGTACATTGAATCGGCACTAAAAGCACATACGATTTTTAAAAGAGATATTGATTACGTAGTTAGAGACGGCGAAGTAATCATTGTCGATGAGTTCACAGGGCGTTTAATGCCGGGAAGACGATTCTCGCAGGGATTGCATCAGGCTATTGAAGCTAAGGAACGTGTTGAAATAAAAAGAGAATCAAAAACAATGGCAACAATAACATTTCAGAATTATTTCAGATTATTTAATAAGTTGGCAGGTATGACCGGTACGGCTGAAACCGAATCGGAAGAGTTTTATAAAATATATGCACTTGATACCCTTGTAATACCTACCCATAAATCGATTATCAGAGATGACAAATCCGACTCAATATATAAAACCCAAAAAGCAAAGTACACAGCGGTTGCTCAAAATACAAAAAAGCTTTATGAAAAAGGTCAGCCCGTTTTAATTGGTACGATCTCAATTGAAAAATCGGAAGTGATGAGCAAACTTCTGAAAATGCAGGGGGTTCCCCATAATGTTCTGAATGCCAAATTTCATGAAAAAGAAGCGGAAATTATTAAAAATGCAGGCCAAAAAAAATCAGTAACAATTGCAACGAATATGGCAGGCCGGGGTACGGACATCAAACTCGGAGAAGGTGTTCCCGAACTTGGCGGCCTATATGTAATAGGAACCGAAAGGCACGAATCAAGACGGATTGATAATCAGCTGAGAGGTCGTTCAGGTCGTCAGGGTGACCGGGGTACAACACAGTTTTATGTTTCTACCGAAGATGATCTCATGCGTTTGTTTGGCGGAGAACGGGTTCAGAAAATGATGGAAATGCTGAAAGTTCCCGATGACATGCCTATAGAAAATGCCATGATTTCAAGATCAATTGAAAGTGCGCAGAAAAAGGTGGAAGGAAGAAACTTTGATATAAGAAAGCATCTGGTCGAATATGATGACGTAATTAATCATCATCGTTCAATTATTTATAAAAAAAGACACGAGGTTCTTGAAAGTGAAAATATAAAAAATGATATAATTGTTCTTTTGGAAAAAGAAGTTGAAAGTCTTGTTTACATGCATACGCAAGGCGAAACAAAAGACTGGAATTACGCTGAAATTGTTGAAACCGTAAGGACATTCAACAGAAACCGGACAAAAGAATTTAATATTGATGATATAACAGGCATTACAACACATGAAAAAATGATAGAACGAGTAAAAAGATACTTATTTGATGAGTATGAAGAGCTTGAAAAAACTATTCCCAATCCTGATTTATTAAGAAAGATTGAGCGAAGTGTTTATCTTCATATTATTGATTTGCACTGGATGGAGCATATTTCCAATCTGAACAGAATAAGAGAAAATGTAGCTCTTAGCGGATACAGTCAAAAAGACCCTTTAAATGAATATAAAGCGGAAGCATTCACGGCTTTTGAAAAAATGATGAATAATATTGAAAGTGCAACAATTAATACGTTATTTAAAATTGATATTAAAAGTCAGGTTCCTGCTCAGGTTATACAGGCCGATCAACCCGAACAAATTAAAACAAATGAAAATCAGATTAATGCGCCGCTTTCGGGTAATGCGGCAATTGCCGGCAATAACAAAATTGGTGGCGGAATTAAAATGATTAATACGCAGGAAACAAATCCCGCATTCGCAAGGACCAATGCACCGCAGCCACCGAACCCTGAATTTCAGGGAATAGGCAGAAACGACCCTTGCCCGTGCGGAAGCGGAAAAAAATTCAAAAAATGTCACGGTGCTTAGCTTATAACGATAACCAATCCCGATATGAGAAGAAGAACTACTTTGGATATTCATGATTATGAAAATCCCGAACAAGCATTCATCAGCGATAGCGAAGTTACTCCGGTAGCATCTGATGTTTCAAGTTTTACGGATGTTTCAACATTCACCGAAAGAATAAAGACTATGAAATTAGAAACATTGATGGAGAAAAAAACCGCTTTATTAAAATTGATTAATGACTTTCAAAAAGAATTACCTTCCGATTCCATTGAGAAAGAATGGCATGGCATGGTATTCAATTTACTTGAAACAACAAATGCAAAAGTGATGGCAATCACAAAACTGATTGATGAATTAACAGAAAATTAATTGGTTGCAAATCCATCCGGATTGTTTTTATGCCATTTCCACGCGGTTTCTATAATTTGTTCCATTGAAGTAAATCCGGGATTCCATCCAAGCTTCGATTTTATTTTTTCCGAATCAGCAATCAATACTTCCGGATCCCCTTCTCTTCTTGGCGCATATTCTTTTGGGATAGGATGACCGACAACTTTTTCCGCCGATTCAATAACTTCCTTTACCGTAAAACCCTTTCCGTTCCCCAGATTGAAAATATCAGATTTGTCTGATTCGAATAGATTTTTTAAAGCCAGAACATGAGCTTTTGCCAAATCATTAACATGAATGTAATCGCGAACACAGGTCCCGTCTTTTGTATTGTAATCCGTACCAAAAACAGAAATATTTTTACGCTTGCCAAGTGCAGTTTTTAAAATGAGAGGAATAAGATGAGTTTCCGGATCATGGTCCTCCCCTATTTTACCGTCCGGATCCGCTCCGGCAGCATTAAAATATCGTAATGAGGTATATTTTAATCCGTGTGTTTGTTCATACATCTTTAAAATATTCTCAAAAATTAATTTTGTGCGTCCATAATGATTAAGCGGATTCAAAGGATGATCTTCTTTTATGGGAACAGAAATCGGATTTCCATAAACCGCGGCGGTTGAAGAAAAAACAATATTCTTTATTCCGGCTGAAATCATTGCGTTCAATAAATTTGTTCCGTTTACGCAGTTATTTTCAAAAAACTTTTCAGGATATTTCATAGATTCACCCGCCTCAATAAATGCCGCAAAATGAATAACCGCATCAAAATTATTATGTTCGATAAATTTTGTTAAAACTTCCCGCTCACCAAGATCCAAATCAATAAATTCAACCTCGGGCGGAAGTGATTCTTTATGACCATTCACCAAATTATCCAAAACTGTAACTTTGTAGCCTTCTTTTAAAAGAATTCGCACGGTATGAGAACCAATGTAACCGGCACCACCGGTAACAAGTATACTTTTATTCATAAGTTAATCTAAATAAATTTCACGTGGTTTGGCTCCGTTTGATGGACCTATTGCTCCATTTTCTTCCAATTCATCCAATAACCGCGCAGCTCTTGCATATCCGACTTTTAAACGGCGTTGTAACAGTGAAGCTGAAGCTTTTCGGTTTTCTTTTATAACTTCTATCGCCTGTGTATACATATCATCATCCGAATCTCCAAAGTTGCTGTCAGGCACTCCGGTTAATTTTTGACCCGCCACTTTTGTTGAAACGATTTCATCATCATACTCAGGTTCAACAGTTAATTTCACTCTGTTTGTAACAGCCTCTATTTCTTCGGAAGATATATAAATACCCTGTATTCTCATCGGTTTGTTCATTCCGTTTGGCAAATAAAGCATATCACCTTTACCAAGCAGATCTTCGGCTCCGATACTATCAACAATTGTTCTTGAATCAATCGAGGAGCTTACTGCAAAAGCAATTCTTGCAGGTATATTTGCCTTGATCAGACCGGTGATTACATCCACCGAAGGCCTTTGAGTAGCGATAATTAAATGTATTCCAACAGCACGTGCCATCTGAGCAATTCTGCAAATTGATGCTTCAACTTCTTTACCTGCCGCCATCATCAAATCCGCCAACTCGTCAATTACTACAACTATATTGCTCATTTTTTCTTCAATTGAAGGGTCGGCATTATAATCTGTAATATTCCTTTTTCCTCTATCAGCGCAATCTGTATATCTTCTGTTCATTTCCGACACACACCATCTTAAAGCTATTGCAGCTTTTTCAGGATCGTTAATAACCGGCGTCAATAGATGCGGAATAGAATTATAAGATTTGAGTTCAACCTGTTTTGGATCAATCAATATCATTTTAAGATCAAGGGGAGAATTTTGATATAAAAGCGAAATAAGCAATGTATTCATTCCCACTGACTTACCGCTTCCTGTTGCACCTGCAATTAATAAATGCGGCATGCTTCTTAAATCGGAAACTATTGGCTCACCGGAAACATCTCTACCCAATGGAAATTTGAGATTGGAATCAATCTTTTTGAAATCCTGTGACTCGAGAATTTCACGAAGTCTTACCATGGATCTTTGTTCGTTAGGAACCTCTATTCCCACCAGGGCTTTGCCCGAAATCGGTGCTTCTATACGCACTGATGAAGCTGCGAGCGCCAATGCAAGATCATTCTTTAAAGCTGTGATTTTTGACAACTTAACACCTTCATGAGGTTTTAAAGTATATTGAATTACAGTAGGCCCGACATGAACCTCATGCATTGTTACATCTATTCCGAATTGTCCCAGTTTTTTTCTGATTTTTTCAGCATTTTTCATTAAAACATCATCATCGGATTCTATTTCGGTTGTACTGCTGTTCAATAAATCAAGCGAAGGAAACTCCCAATCGGAAAAATCCTGTTCTTTTTCTTTTCCCGCGTCTTCAGGAATATCTTCTTCTTTTGCTTTATCTTTTATTTCAACTTTCTTATTTCCCGAATTATTTTCAGACCTTGCTTCCGGCTCTTTTTCCGAATCTTCGTTTGTTTCATTTACCGGTTGCGCTCTTTTAATTCTGATAGATGAATCGCGCTCACC
Organism: uncultured Candidatus Peribacteria bacterium; assembly: GCA_964346325.1. Classification (GTDB taxonomy): domain Bacteria; phylum Patescibacteriota; class Gracilibacteria; order UBA1369; family PNNO01; genus JAUVDZ01. The sequence goes on from CAYFUK010000014.1 coordinate 6,675, forward strand.
ATAAATAGCTTTTAATACTTCATCACTCGCAAGTTCAACATTATCGGAATTTATTTGTTCCTCTTTTCTCTTTCTCTTTTCATCAGGCTTTTTCTCGATTTTGATTTCAGGTTTAAAGAACTTGGCAAGTTCTACAAGTGATATCTCGAATGATAACAGAATTGAAATCAAAACCGCTGCAACAAATATCACTGCTGATCCGATGTTTCCTATACTTAAAACTTCACGCATAAAAAAGTTGGTGACAAATCCCACATAACCTCCATACTGCCCCTGCTGCGCAACAGTCAACAAACTTTCTATGGGTACGGCCAGGTGAGCAATACTTAATACGGAAAGCACGAGTAAAATCAGACCAACCACTTTTGATAAGCCGAAATTTATATTTCTTGCAAAAAATAACATTAAAGTAATAAGCAAAAATAAGGGCGGAACCATATAAATCCCCCACCCGAGAATCGGTTGCAGTATGCCCACCCATATTTCACCTATGATACCGAATGAGCCCTGTATACTTAAAAAAGTTATTGTTGCAAATACAAAATAAATAACCGCGGATATATCTCTGGCCACTGATGACTTAACCTCGAATTTCATTTGTTTTTTCGGAGTTCGTCTTCTTGCTTTTGATTTTGTTGATTTTTTTGATCTTGCAGATCGTTTTACTTTTCTTGTTCTTGGCATATTTTTTTTATTATAAGTTATTTGCCCCATTAAAGGGGGTTCATGCTATGCTCGCGATAAATTTCGCCAGCGGGAGTCTCGCCCGAAGGCCAGTCTCTACCGGATATAATTTTAAACATAAAACAGGGAAAATTGCAAGTATCTAAAATTCATATAAATCCATTACCAAATAAAAAAATAACCGGTTTTTTTATTATTTTTGCCAATCTACCTTTCCCCTGCTATTATTATCCGCGAATTTAATATACAAAAATGATTCGTACACGTTTTGCACCTTCACCTACGGGTTACTTACATGTCGGCGGGCTTAGAACCGCTTTATACAGCTATCTTCATGCTAAAAAAGATGACGGTAAATTTATATTGAGAATTGAAGATACCGATCAAAAAAGAGAAGTTAAAGGAGCAACGGCACATTTGCTCGAGATGCTTGAATGGGCGGGGTTGTATACGGATGAAGGTCCGGGAAAAGGTGGCCCTCACGAACCATATATTCAATCCGAAAGAACAAAAATCTATCGAAAATATGCGAATCAATTATTGGAGGAAGGGCATGCTTATCGTTGTTTCTGCACGACTGAAAGGCTTAAAGAAATGCGCGCACATCAGGAAAAATCCAAAAAAGCCCCTATGTATGACCGTCATTGTTTATATTTGAGTAAAGAAGAAATCCAAAAAAATCTTGACGAAGAAAAACCTTTTGTTGTCCGCCAAAAAATTCCATTGGAAAAACTTGTTAAATTTAAAGATCTGGTTAGAGGGAATGTTACTTTTGCAGCTAAAACCCTTGATGATCAGGTACTTCTGAAATCGGACGGATTTCCCACTTATCAGCTTGCAAATGTAATTGATGACCATTTAATGGAGATAACTCATGTTATAAGAGGAGAGGAATGGCTCCCGTCAACACCTAAACATATACTTTTATATGAAGCCCTAAACTGGGATCCCCCTGAATTTGCACATATTCCCCTGTTATTAAACAAAGACCGTTCAAAATTAAGTAAACGTCAGGGTGATGTTTCGGTTGAAGATTATATTAAAAAAGGATATCAGAAAGAAGCGATAATAAACTTTATTGCGTTTTTGGGATGGCATCCCGGAGGAGAAAGTGAAACCGAAATATTTAACCTGGAAGAATTAATTGATCATTTCAGCATAGAAAAGGTACATAAAGCCGGAGCTGTTTTTGATTTGGATAAACTGGATTGGTTTAACTGGCAATGGAAAAGAAGAAAATTTCATGAAGATCTATATAAATATGCACGTGACCTTGAAGATAAGGTTGATATTCAGAGTCCTAAAAAAGGTGAATTTATTTATAATTTTCATGATAAAAAAAATGCTCATGAATTCTTTATTCACCGTACTGACGAATTGAAAAAAATGTGCTTCAACTCACTTAAAAAAGAATATCGTGATCGGGATGAGAAATTAAGAAAAGCCCTTGTTACAGTTGAAGAAAAAGTACTTAAAGATCACAAAAACATAAATGATTATATTAAATTTTATTTTGAAGATATTAAATATGATATCGACCTTTTGACACATGAAAAAATGAAGGTTGATTATGAGACAGCGAAAAAATCTTTAAATAAAATTCTGCAAAAATTTGAAAATTCAGCAAAATTCGATAATGAAAAAAAAATCAAAGAATTATTGTTGGAAGCTGTGGAGGAGTTGGATTTTAAAAACGGACAGGTTTTCTGGCCTTTAAGGGCGGCTTTAACCGGCGAACAATACTCACCGGGTGTTTTTGAAGTGGCATGGGTTATTGGAAAAGAATTGAGTGTTGACCGCATTAAAAAAGCTCTGGAAAAACTTGAAAAAGCTGTTTAGAAGCCTTAGTATTAAAATACCTAAATAATCGAGTATGAATTTTGAGAATATAAAAGAGGTCATCAAGCACTTGAAAGACACATTGCCGTGTAAGAACTGCAATAAAATATACCGCTATAAAGATATAAGTGTGGTTGTAGCAACTCCCGGCGAAGGTATATTCGCTTTAAAATGCAATCGCTGCAAACTTACCACAATGGCTGAAGTGGGAATAAACCAGGAAAGAGAACACCGTTCCATAGTTACAAAAAATGATGTAATAGAAATGCATCAATTTCTTGAAGACTTTAATGGCGATTTTAAATCACTTTTTAATTCATATAAAAAATAACTTATGAAAAAGCTACTTACTGTAATTTTTACCGGTTTATTGATTTTTGCCTTAACCGGATGTCAGGAAGCAAATGATCTTGCAAATGACGCGAAAGCTTCGGTTGAAAATCTGAAAGATGGAGTAATGGATGCCAAAGAAAACGTGGATAATACCATTGAAGGCGTTCAGAATACCGTTGATGGTGCAAAATCAGCGGCAAATAAAGTCGGCGAAACAGTTGATAATATTAAAGATGGCGCAAACGATCTTGCGGGAAATGAATAAATTTAAAGTGCAGCTTCACGCACATACAAAAAGCGACCCTGAAGATTGCCTTTTTCATAGTGACAAAGATTTGATAGACAAAGCTGCCGAGCATGGCTACGATGTTTTGGCCATTACATGTCATAACAAACTGGTTTTTGATAATGAACTTTATAATTACGCAAAAAATAAAAAAATTTTACTTATACCCGGAATTGAAAAAAGTGTTTGCAAAAACCATGTAGTTATAATCAATGCCAAACCGGAAGCCGAAAATATAAATGATTTTGATGACCTTGAAAAATATAAAAAACACAATCCGGATTCACTTATAATTGCGGCCCACCCTTATCATCCTTTCCCCTTGGGTGTTCTGAGCCTAAAAAATAATCTGAATAAATACAATTATTTATTTGATGCAATCGAGTTCAGCAGTTTTTATTCAAAAAAATTCAATTTTAATAAAAAAGCTGTTGAAGCGGCAGAAAAATATAAAAAGCCATTGCTCGGAACCGCTGACAATCATGTTCTTGAATTCCTTGATCATACTTATTCTTATGTTTATGCCGAATTCAAATCTAAAGAAAATATTATTAATGCAATAAAAAAAGGGAATATTGAAATAATGAGTAAACCGATGAAGGTTCTCAGAATAAGTGTAATGACACTAAGATTAACTTTCCTGGAATATGCAAGAAAAAGCAAAAACTTCCTTAAGGCTTGTTTCCATGTTATAATATATTAAATAAATATATATATTATAAAAATGAGAAGTTTTTTACGTTACGTTAAATCGATAGCAAAACAAAATCCAAAAAATATTGTTTTACCCGAAGGATTTGAACCGCGTGTTCTAAAGGCGACAGAGGTTGTTATTAAAGAAAAAACAGCCAATCCTATTCTTGTCGGAGACCCTGATGAACTTAAAAAACTGGCAATTAAATACGGTGCAAAAATAAAATGGGATAAAGTTAAAGTTGTTAATAACAATGATTATGCGACATTAAAAAAATATGCAGAGGAATTTTACAATTTAAGAAAACATAAAGATGTTACAGAAGAACAAGCAATGAAAACAGTTAAAGATTTTAATTATTTCGGAACAATGATGGTACAAACGGGAGATGCTGACGGAATGGTCTCGGGTACGACTTATTCAACGGCTGAAACAATAAGGCCCGCTTTACAAATTATTAAAACCAAAGAAAAATTTCATAAAGTTTCAGGAGTTTTCTTTTTGGTTTTGGAGAAAAGATTATTATTATTTGCAGATACTGCGGTTGTGATAGAACCCAATTCACATGATCTTGCCGATATAGCGATCGATACCGCTGAAACAGCAATCAAATTCGGCCTTGAGCCAAGAATCGCAATGCTGTCTTTTTCAACTGCAGGCAGTGCGGATCATCCGAATGTGGATAAAATACGTGAGGCAACCGCACTTATAAAAAATGAAAATCCGGACTTAAAAGTGGAAGGAGAAATGCAGGTTGATGCAGCACTTGTTAAAAAAGTTTGTGAAAGAAAATTCCCGGATTCAGTTCTTAAAGGAGATGCCAATATTCTGATATTTCCCGATTTGGAAGCCGGCAATATAGCATATAAACTTGTTGAAAGGCTTGCAAAAGCAAAAGCAATCGGACCTCTTTTACAGGGGCTTAAAAAGCCGATAAATGACCTTTCAAGAGGATGCGCTTACAAAGATATTTCAAATCTGGTAGCTTTTACATCCTTGGAAGCAGCGGATAAAAAAATTAAACACAAGAAATTCAGGCCATGAATATTCTAGTTATAAATTCAGGCTCTTCATCTTTAAAATTCCAGCTTTTTAATAAAAAAATGCAGCCTTTATATAAAGGAATAATCGATGGAATCGGAGAAGATGATTGTTTTATTAAATATAATGATGAAAAATACAATAAAAAGATAGAGAATCATAAGCGGGCTTTGGAAGAAGCTTTAAAAATAATCGGCGATACTGATGTTGGAGCGATCGGTCACCGCGTTGTTCATGGAGGTGAAAAATATAAAGATGCAATAAAAATTACTAAACCGGTCGAAAAAGAAATTCAAAAACTTTCCGAACTTGCACCTCTTCATAATCCGCCAAATCTTGAAGGAATCAAAGCATGTAAAAAATTATTGAAAAACAAACCGAACATCGCGGTTTTTGATACGGCTTTTCATCAATCGATTCCAAAAAAAGCTTACAAATATGCGATTCCCAAAAAATATTATAAAAAATACGGAATACGCAGATACGGGTTTCACGGTACTTCACACAAATACATAGCTGATGAAACCTATAAATTACTCGGTGATCGCGGATCACCCGGTAACATTATTACATGCCACCTTGGCAACGGCTCAAGTTTGAGCGCAATAAAAGATGGTAAATGTATTGATACATCAATGGGTTTCACGCCACTTGAAGGAATTCCGATGGGAACAAGATCGGGTGATATCGATCCTGCAATTGTATTTTATTTGATGGAAAAGGAACAACTGAACACCGATGAAATCGATGATATTCTTAATAAAAAATCAGGGATTTTAGCGATAAGCGGTTATACAAACGATGTAAGAGATATATGGGCAAAAGCAAAAAAGAAAAATAAAAGCGCACTCTTCACACTTGAATTTCTGGCATATAAAATCGCCCTTAAAATAGGAGCATACGCGGCAGCTTTAAACGGAGTGGATGCAATCACCTTCACCGCCGGAATCGGACAGAATGCATGGTATTTAAGAAGAGATATTTGTAAATATTTAAAACATTTGGGAGTGTCATTAGATAATGAAAAAAACAGGAAGTCAAAAATGAAAATTTATGATAAAATGAGTGAAGTTAAAGTTTTTGTTATAAAAACTGACGAAGGACTTCAAATTGCAAAAGAAGTACAAAATATAATTAACCTCTAATTTCCATGATCACACTGAAACCTATTCGAATTCCAATGAGAGTCGGCAACAAATATATTGTTGTTGTAAATGAAAAAACAGCTGAAGAACTCGATGTAAGAGCAGCTGACCGAGTTGATTTAAAAACCGGAAAACGAGAACTAACATGTATTTTAGATATAACCGACAACAAAGAAATCAAAGATGATCAGGTTGGTTTATTTGCTGAAACCTGGGATAAACTAAGAACAAAATCAACCGACAAATTCACGATAGTGCCGGCACCTAAACCCGAAGCCGACAAATATATCAAGAAAAAACTCGAAGGTTATCCTTTAACAAAAAAAGAGCTTGATGTTATTATTAGAGATATTGTAAATGACGATCTTTCGGATATTGAAATGACATATTTTGTTAGCGGATGTTTTTGCAATGAATTAAGTGATGAAGAAACAGCCAATTTAACAAAAGCAATAGTTAAATATGGTGATCAAATCAAAATAAAAGATAAGTTTGTTATGGATAAACACTGCATCGGCGGTGTTCCGGGTAATCGGACAACCATGCTTATTATTCCGATGGTTACCGCACTTGGATATAAAATGCCCAAAACATCAAGCCGTGCAATTACAAGCCCTTCGGGAACAGCCGATACAATGGAGGTTGTTGCAAATGTTAAAAATGATGTTGAGAAACTGAGGAGAATCATTAAAAAAGTAGGCGGATTTATTACCTGGGGAGGCGGAGTGGACATTGCATCAGCTGATGATAAACTTATTAAAGTAAGATACCCTTTAAAACTTGATCCGCAGGGAATGCTGCTGGCTTCAATCATGGCAAAAAAATTCTCCGTTTCTTCAAATCATGTGGTTATTGATATTCCATGGGGTCCGCAGGGCAAAGCAAAAACCAGAAAAGAAGCCAATGAATTAAAGAAAAGATTTTTAGCGATTGCAAAACTTTTGGGAATGAAAATGAAAGTTGTTTTAACATCAGCTGCCCAGCCGGTAGGTTATGGTATAGGGCCGCTTCTGGAAGTTAAGGACGTAATCAAAATATTAAAAAACGAACCTGATGCTCCGGCGGATTTAAGAAAAAAAGCTTTAATGCTGGCTACGGAGCTTTTGTATTTAACGGGCAAGTACGGACTTAAATCCATGGCAAAAAAAGAAGCAAATAAAGTTTTGAAATCCGGAAAAGCCTACGAACAACTCCAAAAAATTATAAAAGCACAGGGAGCCAAAAAAATACCTGAAGTAGGTAAACATACCTATGATCACAAAGCTTCCAAAAACGGGAAAGTTACAGCTATTAAAAACAAATTGATTGCTACCGTCGCAAGGCAGGCGGGCGCGCCCGTTGATAAAGGAGCGGGAGTTTATATTTATAAAAAAATCGGAGATAAAGTTAAGAAAGGAGAAAAACTCTTCACTGTTTATGCCGAAAATAAAAACCGCATAGGTTACGTGAAAAAACTGCCGTTAAAAAAAGTTTATACCATTAAATAATCTTTATGGAATATAAAGAAATAATTGAAAAAATCAAAGCACTCGAAATTCAGGGTGCAAGAAACATTGCCATAGCCGCAGTTGAAGCATTCGGCATAAAACTTAAAGAAACCCGGGATGATTCTGTATTAAAAAAAGTTCATGACGAGCTTGTGGAAACAAGGCCAACCGAACCCGCACTGAGAAACGCTTTGGAATACTGTTATAAAAATTATAAAGAAAATCCCGATATAGCACAAAAAGCTATTGATCATTTTGCAAAATCCAAAGCGATAATTGCTGAATACGGAGCTAAAAAAATAAGTGACGGAATGAAGGTTTTCACACATTGTCATTCATCAACGGTACGTGCGGTTATTGAAAAAGCATGGAACGAAGGAAAAAAATTCGAAGTTTACAATACCGAAACAAGACCGAAATGGCAGGGCAGAAAAACAGCGACAAAATTGTCGGCAAAAGGAATTCCGGTTACCCACTTTGTCGATAGTGCCGGAAGATCAATGCTCAGAGAATGCGATTTGTTTTTATTCGGATGTGACGCCGTAACCGCCGAAGGTAAATTGATTAATAAAATCGGAACCGAGATGCTTGCCGAGGCGGCACATGACAGCCATATTGATGCATACGCTTGTACAAATTCCTGGAAGTTCAACGCGGAAACTTTATACGGAATGGAAGAAAAAATTGAAGAAAGACATCCGGATGAAGTATGGGAAAATCCTCCCGAAGGCATAAAAATTTATAATCCCGCTTTTGAAATAACCTCACCCGATATATTCACGGGTGTTATAACCGAACTTGGAATTTATAAAACTGAAAGCCTTGTGGATGCGGTACAAAAAAAATATCCATGGATGTTTAAATAATCATTTTTAAAATATGGAAAAGAAAAACATTCTGATTTTATATGCAAAAATGGGAAAGGGTCATTACAGTGCCTCAATTGCAACAAAAGATGCTCTACTTAAACTTTACGGTAATAAATACAATGTTAAAATTGTCGATTTTTTTAATCTTATTAATAAAAGTTTCAGCAATTCAACAGCAAAAGCTTACGACGGCACCGTCAGACACATGCCGAATTTTTACAAGATCTTTTTTGAATGGACCGACCAGGCCTGGAAAGTAAAATTTTTTAATACGATTAATTATTTATCACTTTCAGCGGCATTTAAAAAAATATTAAAAGAACATAAACCGGATATAATTATTTCAACATTTCCGATTTGGGACTGGGCAGTCGCAAAAATGTGGAAAAAGCAACACCCCGGCTCAAAATTTATCAATATTATTACCGATTCGATATCGATTCACCGGGCATGGTTAATAGCAGACGCCGATTATCGAATTGTCCCGAACCAGGATACGGCAAAAGTTTTGATGTCGAAAGGTGTTGATCCGAAAAAAATAAAAGTTTTGGGATTTCCCGTAAGCCTTACTTTTTCAAAAGATGCAGAACGAAAAAATGTATTAAAATTTCTTAAAATAAATCCAAAACTATTTACTGTTTTGATTTTTGCCAATATTGGTAACAACCGCAGAAATTTAAAGCTGATTGAAAGCATAGTATTCGGAAAACGCGATTACAACGTAATAGTTGTTACAGGACGAAACGAAACATTAATGCCGAAAATCGAACACATGAGATTTGAAAAAAATGTAGCTGTACTGGGGTGGACAACCAATGTTCCAGATTTGATTTTATCAAGCGATATTGTAATAACAAAAGCCGGAGGAGCAACTGTAATGGAGTGTATTGCGGCAAAAAAACCAATGGTAATTACACAGGTTATACCCGGCCAGGAAGAAGGTAATGCAAAACTGATACAAAAACATAACCTGGGCGTGATTCTTGAAAAAGGACGTAAAGGACTGCTTAATCTGCCTGAACATATAAAGGAAATAAGAAAAAATTACAATAAATTTCAAAGCGCTTTGGAACAGCAGAGCAAACCCGATGCTGCTCTGCAAATTGCCAAACTTATTGATTCGGAAATTTCTAAATAGCTACTTCGTACAGCTTTTGTGAATCCAACAGATAAAGTCTGTTGGAATCTTTATCAAAATAGATATCTCTTACATCTCCCGGACTGTCATATACAAACTGAGAATTATAAACCGCGCCATCTCCCTGCAGATCTTTATCAAGCATAATCACACGATTCTTTGAAGATTCCAAAATAAAAATTTTGTTTAAATCCAGTTCAGTATAAATTTTTGTCGGTGATTCAACAGGGTCAAGCGGAGCTTTTTTAATATCTATATCCGTAGGCACTCCCCTGTCGAATCTGATTAAACTTCCATCATCGGTTATAACGTATATAAATCCGTCAATAGCCAAATCAACAAAATTCGCACCAAATTCGCCTTCGGTTATGTAACTTTCCGCCGCTGAATACCCCTCTCTTCTTTTGTTGTATCTCCAAATCTGCTTTTCCGTATTATCAAGCAGATACATTCTTCCGTTGTATGAAGAAACAGCAACCGCTTTACGAAATTGGCCGTCCTCGGTATCCATAAACTGAAACTGACCGTTTGAATAAGTTAGAACTTTTCCTGATTTAGTTATGAAAATAAGCATATCATTATCATCATCACCTGCTCCGTCTATTACAACTTCATTATCGTCAATTGTTAACGGATCTTCTATTTTATCAAGAAGTATTTCATAAAGAGCATTATATTCAAAAACGAAAATACTGCTTTCGTACGGAATTAAACCGAGTGCGCTTATGTTTTCACGTTTGGTGGTGAGGTCGGCCAATACTTTTGGTTCGGTTAAATAAGTAATATTATCCAGTTCGGTTTTTTCTTCCTGAATCAAACCTAAAAGTTCGCTTGCCTTACTGCGGTGATAACCCGAATTTAAAACTTCAACAGCTTTAGCTTCGGCATCCGCCAGTATCTGCGAAGCGGCATCTTTATTGCTTACACCTCTTAACGAAGCTGTATTTATCTGCTCCTGAACCTGAACAAGAACTTCATCCAGGCGCTCTATTTCACGCTGATTTGCAGTATTGTTTTTTACGAACCAAACTACACCGGTTAAAAGAATTATAACAATAATAAGCATTGCCAGAATTTTATCTTTGGTCATCTGCCGGCTGGTCATTCCTTTTAAAGCGGCATTCAAATAATGAACAACTTTATCTCCTATTCCCTTAACCTTACCGCTCATTCTGTTTGGTTTTGATTTTCTTCTTTTGGCCAATGCCGGTTTTTCATCTTCAAGGTATTCCCTTACTCCTTTACGTTCGGATTCCGTTAACTCACTCAATCCTTCATGAAAAACCATGCCGATCATTCCGATTTTACTTAAAATTTCAGGGGTAAGCGCATCTTTTAAATCATTTAAAGAATCAACAAGCTCCTGAGGTTTTAATGTATTAATAAAATCGGATTTTGAAATATATCTTAATAATCTTGTTGTTGCAAAAATTACGAAATCTCCCGGCTCAAGATTACCGCTCGCAATATTGCTGAATGTTTCATCGGAATTTGAGTTCGAATCGGAAAGTCCCTCGGTTATAACCGAACAATATCTTTTTCGTATTAAATATGCTTCGGCATCTCCCGTTTGAGATAAATGAAGTTCATCACCAACAATCACTCCGATAACAACATGGAGGTTTCCGATAAATTTTGACACGGTTTCCTCCTTAAAACCGTTTATCTGAGAATTGACTTCTTTAAGAGAATCCTCAAATCTTTCGTACGGATTTTTTTCCAAATCCGAGAAAAATATCTTACGTGCCGAATCAAAAATTGTTTCAGCAATTACTTCTGCATCAGCAGGATTATTTTGAATTTCCACAGTAACAAAAAGCTGGCCCGCTGCTTCTTCACCCTCACCTAAATCGTAAGCATAGTTCTCCAGGAAGCTTCCTTCTTCCTTACCAACAAACAGAAATTCAAATTGATTTCTAAGTTTCATTTTTAAAAAGATTAGACGTCTGTTTACATGTTCCTGTCAAATTTACCGTAAAATTTGTTTAAGTTCAAGGAAAATAAAACGAATGATCATTCGCGGGCTGTTATTTGAAGATTATCAATATTATTTTTTGCCTTATTCATTCTTTTTGCACCATAACATAAACTAACCGCAACAGAGCCGGCAGTTAAAACCATTATAAAAATCAAGAGCTGCGCCCGCGCAAAAACGCAGGCTACTCTGTAATGTTTATCCTTGACTTACATATACTTTTTAAAGTATCATCACTGCGCTATTAAACGATTAAGTAAAAATGCTAGGTAAACTCAAGAAGAAAAAACGGCTTAGAAAACATGGATTTCTTAAAAGAACAAGCACTAAAAAGAACCGAAAAGTGCTTAATGCAAGAAGAAGAAAAGGCAGAAAACAACTTACAGTTGAAAAAAAACTGAAGTAATTTGATTTATGATTGCTCGTAAACATCGCCTGCCCCGGTGGAAGGTTAAAAAACTTTTAAACCGACCTGAAAGTAATAAAATCGGTTATTTTATTGTTAAAAAACAACCGAATAATTTTAAATATCACAGGTGGGCACTTACAATAAGTAAAAAATTCGCAAAAAGAGCGGTTGATAGAGTAAGAAAAAGACGGCAAATATATGAAGCGATCAGAAATATTCAAAAAAATTCAACTGAAAAAGAAGCAAAAACATACTACGACATTGCATTGATTCCACTGAAACAAATTCTCTCTTGCAATTATGATAAAATACATCAGAATATTAGCGATATCTTCTCGTACTTAAATAACTCAGAATAATGAAACGACAATTTATACTATTTGGAATATTTTTTATTGCACTTCTTTTAATTTTCAGAGGTTGCAGCGGTAATACCGACCTTGATGTAAGCCTGGCAAATAATGATCTGGGCATTGCGGTTTTAAGCAATGAATATAAAATGGATGATCTTGTAACCGTTAAATTACGCAATAACACAGGTGAACCAATTAGAATAAAAAACGATTGTCCGAGGGAGCCTCTTGATGTATTCAGATATCAAAACGGAGAATGGATTCAGCTTAAAGTTGAGCAGGATATCGAATGCGGAAAAACCGATCCATATATAATTCAGCCTGACGAAGAAATTCAGGTTGATTACACTTCATATAATCATTCTTTATTCGGAAACATAGGAAGATACAAAATAGGAGTTACTGCGGAAGTTGAAGGTGAAATGCAGTCTTTTGAGTCAAATGAATTTACCGTTACCAAAAAAGGTGCATGGGGATATTTTTGGGGAACCTTCTTTTATCAGCCTATTTATAATTCACTTATATATATAACTTCTTTTATGCCGGGTCATAATCTCGGACTGGCGATAATAGCTTTAACCCTTCTTTTGAGGTTAATACTATTTATTCCTTCACAAAGAGGTCTTGAGTCTCAAAGAAAACTGCAGGAATTGCAGCCGAGAATCAAAAAACTGCAGGAAAAATATAAAGATAATCAGCAAAAAATTGCTCAGGAAACATTTGCTTTATACAAAGAATATAAAGTTAATCCGTTTGGAAGTTGTCTACCTTTATTAATTCAGCTTCCGATATTAATTGCTTTATTCTGGGTTATTCAGACAGGATTAAATCCCGACAATGTTCATTTATTATACGAACCATTAAAAGGATTTGATTTATCGCAGATCAACAATCACTTTTTGGGGCTTAATCTGCAGCAGCGTGAGATATTCATTCTTCCTTTGATTGTAGCTGCATTGCAGTTCGGACAAATGAAACTTGCATTATCAAAAAAGAAGAAACCCGAAGAAAAAGAGAAATCAAAGAAGGTTGATAAAAAAGGACCTCAGGCAGGTAAAGAAATGCAAATGGCTTCCGAGATGATGGTCTATGTATTACCTGTTATGATTGCTTTATTTACTGCATCCGTGCCTTCGGGTGTTGGTATATACTGGGGAACCTCTACCTTATTCGGAATAGGCCAACAGCTGTATGTTAATAAAAAAGTTAAAAGCAATAAAAGTAAAAAAGAGGCCGAAGTAAGAGTTATAGAAAAAAAATAAGTTTTAAGCTATACTGCAATTTGATAATTAATAAATAAATATGGATATCGAATCTGTTCTTAAAGAAACTTTGGAAGGTCTGTTAATTAAACTTGAAGCCCCGTTCGACAGCATTAATATTGAAAAAGAAAATCAAAATAATTCAGATCTTTACAGAATAAATATTGAAAGTGAGGACCCGAGCATGTTAATCGGCTTTCATGGCGAAACAATCCATGCTTTGCAGCATTTGTTAAAAGTACTCGCATGGGAAAAAACAAAAGCGGAATATAATATTCTTGTTGATGTTGATAATTACAGGCAAAAGCAGGAAGATAACGTTATTAATCTGGCAAAACGCAAAGTTGAAATGGCGAGGAAAACAAGAAAAACACAGGTTTTACCGCCAATGTCACCATATTTCAGAAGAGTTGTGCATTTATTTTTAAATGATGATGATTTTAAAGATATAAATACCGAAAGCATTGGTGAATCCGATCACAGACAGGTGACTTTAGTCTATAAAGGTTAATTTAATGAAATCCAAGTACTTATCATTTTTTGTTGGCCTGACCTTATTGTTTGTTCCCGTTGCGGATGCACTCGCACAAGAACCTGAAGCGGAACCTGCTGAAACCGCTGTTTTTTCGGATGTTGATTTAGGGCATCCGGAATATGTCGCCCTAAAATATCTTAAAGAAAAAGGGATTATTAAAGGTTATAATGACGGCGGTTTTAAGCCTTCAAATTTTATTAATCGAGTTGAAGCTTTAAAAATTATTCTTGAAGCAAATAAACTTATTAATCAGGAATATATTAAAGCAAACAGTTTGGGAGGAGAGGAATATAAAAATAATCTCGATCTGGTTTCTTTTTCTGATATTTTTAAAGCGCAGTGGTACTTTCCTTATCTTAAAAAAGCGGTTGAAACGGGAGTTGTCCGGGGCTATGAAGACGGAACTTTTAAACCCACTCAAATAGTTAACAGAGCTGAAAGTTTTAAGATGGTTATGGAAAGCGATAATATTAATTTAGGAGATGTTTTGGAAGCGCCTTTTGCGGATGTTTCAATAAATGACTGGTTTGCCCGGTATTTTAATGAAGCAAAATTGCGCCAAATCGTTTACTACACAATGAATAATACCGTGAATCCGGGGCACGAACTAACACGTTCAAGATTTGCGGAACTTGTTTACAGATATTTAAAAAGCAAAGAAGGTTCAATGTTTGGAAAAGGTTCTTATTACGCTGATTTTTTTGAAGGAAGAGGCACATCTTCAGGTGAACCTTACCGGGCTTCCGAATTGACCGCAGCCCACCTTACACTGCCTTTTGGAACAATGGTAAAAGTAACGAATCTCGAAAACGGCAATTCTGTTGATGTCAGGATTAATGATCGCGGTCCTTATATAACGGGAAGAGTGATTGACTTATCAAGAGCGGCATTTGAAACTATTGCACATCCCGGCCAGGGTGTTATTTATGTAGAATATGAAATAATTGAAGAAGCATAATTTATGGTGGATGATATTATAAGAAAAAAATACGGATCCAAAACCATAAAACGGCGTGCCCCCCTGTCGCAGGAAGTACGTAAAGCTATTATTACGCTTTTATTCGGACTTGTTTTGATTACCGTGGCGTTAAGTATAGTTTTTCTGCTTAATACTTCAAATTCGGCACAAAAAGGTTATATTCACTCACAACTGATCCTGCAGAACGAAGAGCTTGAGAATTTAAATAAAGAACTCAGGATGAAAGTACTTGAAGCCAAATCAATATTAAATCTGGAACAAAGCGAAAAAGTTGATGAAATGACAGAACCGGAAGAACAAACACTTATTGAATAAAATTACTTTGACTTTCAGTCGGGTTTATATATACTTTTCTTTGCGAATCGGAATTAAGCGGCAAATCAAGGTCCCATCGTCTAGTGGTCAGGACACCAGGTTTTCATCCTGGAAACAGGGGTTCGATTCCCCTTGGGACTACCAACGGCGCAGACCTGAAAGGCCGTAGCTGTATGGAGTGTCGACAGGCACGAAGTGTAGAGCTATAATAAAAATAAGCTCTTTTTTAATATTTAACAATATATCTATGAAAATTTATCTGGTTCAGCATGGCAAGCAAAATCCGGAAAAAGTTGACCCTGAAGAAGGATTATCTGATAAAGGAAGAATGGACTGCGAAAATGTTGCAAAATTTGCAGCAAATTCAGGTGTCAAAGTAAACAAAATGTATCATAGCGTTAAGCTGCGCGCCAAACAGACCGCTGAAATTTTCTCTGACTTTGTAAGCGGCAAGCCTGAAGAAAAACAAGGTCTTAAAGCTATGGATGATGTAAAACCATGGCGGGAAAAACCGGAAGACGGGATGATGCTTGTTGGTCATTTGCCGTTTATGGAAAAATTTTCTGCACTTTTATTGTGCGGAGATGAAGAAAAAAAATGCGTAAACTTCCACCAGGGCGCAATCGTATGCCTTTTAAAAGATGAAGATGGCAAATGGAGTGTTGATTTTATGATTACTCCTGAAATGCTTTAAAAAAAGCCGCAGATCAGGACCGAAAGAGAACCAGCCACACACGGAGGTTTTCCTGATCTGCGACACAATAAGGAGCTGATTTTTTGCCCCATACCAGCTGCAGGAATAATATTAAACCATATATTCAAGAGCATTGGAAATGAATAATACAACTTAAACTTTAATTTGTAAAGTTT
>CAYFUK010000015.1:0-22867 GCA_964346325.1 uncultured Candidatus Peribacteria bacterium
CGCCTGCAAAAACAAAAACTTAACTACACTGTCCTAAATGTCTGAAACTACTACATACGGTTATAATTTTTTATAGCCGAGTTTGTAGAAGAGTGCTAATCTTTGGTTATGGAAATTTCGATACCAAAATCCGAAAAAATTGCAATCCTCGGCTTTGGAGTTGAAGGGCAGGCAACTTACCAGTTTCTTAAAGGTAAAGGTTATAAGAACTTGACGATTTTTGACGAAAAACTTAAAGGAGAAGATATAGAGAACGATGTGGATAAGCTAAAAGAGCATGATTTAGTGTTCAGAAGTCCCGGGATTCATAAAGATAATCCAAACCTCAAAGGCTTAAATGTTACTTCGGCCACGCAATTGTTTTTTGATCTGTGCCCATGCAAAATAATAAGTATTACCGGTACAAAAGGCAAAGGGACGACCTCAAGTTTAATTTACGAAATATTAAAAAAAGCGGGTAAAGCGGTTTATCTGGGAGGAAATATCGGTATTCCCGCACTTACATTTTTGGATGAACTGGATGAAGATTCTGTTGCGGTTCTTGAACTTTCGAGCTTTCAGTTGCACGATCTTAAAACAAGCCCGAATATGGCAATCGTATTGAATACAACAAGCGAACATCTTGATTATCACAAAGATACTGAAGAATATTTGCAGGCAAAAGAGCCGATTGTGAGATATCAAAACCATGACGATGCGGCAATTTTTAATATTGACTACCCGTATCACAAAAGGTATGAAGATTTAACAAAAGCTGAAAAGTATTATATCAGTGCAAAAAAAACAGTCGCACACGGGGCCTATGAACAAAGAGGCTCACTTTACCTTTTTGAAGAAGAATTGATTAATACAGATGAAGTCGGCTTAACAGGGCCTCATAATATTGAGAATATTCTTCCGGCATGTATAACAGCATATCTTTTTAATATCCCAAAAAATATCATAAAAAAAGTTGTAAAAAGTTTTAAAGGTTTACCGCACAGGCTCGAACCCGTTGGTAAATATAAAAGTATAAGATTTTATAATGATTCATTTTCCACAACTCCGGAAACATGTATTGCCGCTATAAATTCGTTTAAAGAACCTCTTATTTTGATTGCGGGAGGAAGTGAAAAACATTCGAATTATGATGAACTCGGAAAGCTGATCGCAGACAAGAAGAACTTGGAAGAAGTAATTTTGATGGGCGAGACAGCAAAACGTATAAATGAGTCAATCCAAAAAAATCAAGAAATAAAACCGAATATTACTATTGTAAAAAAATACAGGGATGCTTTTGATTTGGCTTTGGAAAAGGCATGGAACAATTATGTGATTTTGTTTTCGCCGGCAAGTGCAAGTTTTGATCAGTTTAAAAATTACAAGCACAGGGGTGAAATATTCAGAAATTGGGTTGAATCACTTAAAGGTTAACTTTATAGTAAAAATGCATTCTTTACGTATTACAAATATATGATAGTCTTCGATAAAGTAAATAAAAAATATGGAGAACGAAAAGTTCTTGATAATGTGACCTTAAAAATACAGCCACAGGAATTCGTTTCAATAATCGGGCCTTCGGGCGCGGGAAAATCTACGCTTGTTCATGCTCTTATCGGCGCTGAAAAACTTCAGAGCGGCAATATTTTTGTTGATGATTATCATGTGCATATTATGAGTGAGAATGCACTGCAGCTGTTCAGACGAAAGTTGGGTATTGTTTTTCAGGATTATAAATTGCTGGACAGAAAAAATGTTAAAGAAAATATAGCTTTTGCTTTGGAAGCAACGGGTGCTTCCGAATCTTTTATTAAAGAAAAAGTTAATGAAGTAATGGATGTTGTGGGTTTAACAGCTTTAAAAGGTCATTTTCCGTACCAGCTTTCGGGCGGAGAACAGCAGAAAGTTGCGATTGCAAGGGCATTGGTACATGATCCCAAACTTGTCATTGCCGATGAACCTACGGGGAATCTGGACCCGAAATCCGCTGAAGATATCCTTAATTTATTCAAAAAAATCAATAAAAACGGGTCAACTGTAATTTTTGCATCACATAATAAAGGGCTTGTCGATAAACTTAAAAAACGCGTAGTACGGCTGGAAAATGGTAAAATAACAAGTGATGAAGCACACGGAACCTACGAATTTTAACAATCATTTATAATGGCTACTTACAAAGAAGCGGGGGTGGACATAAAAACGGGTGACGAATGTTCACGAATTGCCTATGAAGCTGCAAAAAACACTTTTGCGTCACGCAAGGGTATGATCGGTGAACCGGTTGTAGTAGAAGGCGGATTTTCGGGCGCGCTTGATTTCGGTGAATTTTATTTGGTTCAGAATGATGACGGGATAGGCACAAAAATGATTATTGCGGAGCTAGCCGGCAAATACGACACAATGGGGTACGATCTTGTTGGAATGGTTGCCGATGATGCAATATGTGTGGGAGCGGAAGTAGTTTCAATTTCGAATACGATTGATGTTGAAAAAGTTGAAAAAGGCGTGATAAGTGAATTAATGAAAGGGCTTGAAAAAGCCTGTAAAGAGCAAAAAATTGTTGTGCCGGGCGGAGAAATCGCTGAATTGGGAACAATGGTTAACGGATATGTCTGGAATGCTACAGCTGTTGGTATTGTTGAAAAAAATAAATTTATAACAGGTGACAAAATTGAGCCCGGAGATTCAATCGTGGGCTTGAGATCACGCTTATTCAGATCAAACGGCATGACTCTGGTTAGGCACATTTTGGCTCAACACCTCGGTAAAAACTGGCATAACGAAATATATTCGGATGATATAACATGGGGTGAAGCTGTATTGGAACCGACTTTGATTTATCATAATGCGGTTTTGGAAATGATTGGACGTTATAAACAAGAAGCAAAAGCGGATATAAGTGCAATTGCTCATATTACCGGAGGAGGACTTCCCGACAACATGGCACGAATCGTAAAAAACAAAGGATACGGAGCTAAAATCGACAATCTCCCAAGACCGCACGACATAATGCTGAAAATTCAAAAAATGGGCGATGTAAGCGATAAAGAAGCTTATAAAACATGGAACATGGGAATCGGAATGGCAATTGCAACAAAAGATCCCGAAAAAGTAATCGAAATAGCTGACAGGCATAATATAGCCTCATTAAAAATAGGCGAAATAACAAGTGAAAGCGGAATACAAATTGAGGACATGAAATTTTAGAAAAATTTTAAAAAAATTTAATTTTTGTTTGCTAGGGTTGAGGCATGAATGAATATTTTCATGCTTGGAACTGTGTTTTTATGGGTATTCCAAAGCCGTTTGAAATACTTAACAAACACTGCTCCGACCTAAAATCAGCCTGGAACAACTTAACTGAAAAAGATCTCCAAAAATTTCAGATTCATGAAGATTATATCCGTAATTTTAATTATTTTAAAAAAAACGAATATCCTTTCAGGGAATTTGAACAATTAAAAAATCAAAATATTAAAGCTGTAAGCATCCGCGACAATAATTATCCTGCTCAGCTAAGAACAATCAACAATAACTTCTCTCCGAAAATTATATATATAAAAGGAAATATTCCGTCATTAAACAGATATTTCATGGCTATTGTGGGAACCCGCAATATGTCTGATTACGGCCAGACCATAACAAAAAAACTTGTTGGAATATTAAATCCGGATGATTTTGTTGTGGTAAGCGGTTTGGCAAGAGGCATTGACACAAACGCACATAAAGCAGCGATTGATAACATAATTCCAACAATAGCGGTACTTGGTTTCGGAATCAACAGACTCCCCCATTATTTAAAAAATATAGGCAACCAGATTATTGAAAAAGGAGCGCTGGTTTCCGAATATCCGCCTGATCTCGGAGGAAAAAAATACCACTTTCCGCTTAGAAACCGAATTATTTCAGGTCTGTCAAAAGGTGTGGTTGTTATTGAAGGAGGCGAAAATTCAGGAGCTTTAATAACAGCGGGACGAGCGGGGGATCAGGGCAGAGATGTATTTACAATACCCGGCAGAATCACGGATGAAAACAGCAAAGGCCCTATTAAACTTATTAATGACGGTGCAACACCGTTATATAAGCCTGAACATATCTATGATTATATTAATGTAACGCAAAGAAAAAAACCCGATACTCTCAAAAATTATTCCAATGAAAAAAAACTGATTATTGAACATTTAAAACAAAGAAATCTATCAAAAAATGAATTAATGCAAAAAATTATAATGCCTGTTGCGGTTCTGTCATCCAATTTAACCGAACTTGAACTTGAAAATGTAATTGAACAAAACAGATCGGGAAGGTACTACCTTAAGTTTCAATATTAGTAACTCTGTATACTTCTTCAAGCGTTGTTATCCCGCGCAGTACTTTCATTATGCCATCTTCACGTAGACTTATAAGGCCTTTTCTGCGCGCCGCCAAAAGAATTGTATTTGAACTTTCTTCTTTAAGAATCATGTCACGTATTTCAAAATCCAGATCCAGCATTTCAACAAGTGCGATTCTGCCTTTATAACCGGTGTTGCTGCACTCTTCACAGCCAACAACTTCAGGTAATTCTTTTGGAATCTCGATTTTAAGATCGGGCTTTATTTTTTTAATGGATTTTATCGTATGTTCAATATCTTTAAGTTTTGCTTCGGGAATCGGCTTCATTTTTTTACATTTTTCACAAACCCTTCGCACAAGCCTTTGCGCAATTATCGTATCAATAGCGGGTGCGACCATAAAAGGCGGCAAGCCCATATTTATAAGCCTTGGAATAGTTTCAATCGCGCTGTTTGTATGCAGGGTACTTAAAACAACATGCCCTGTTAAAGCTGCCTGAGCCGAAGTCTGAGCAGTGTCGATATCGCGGATCTCACCTATCATCACTATGTCCGGGTCCTGCCTTAAAATTGTTCTTAATCCGCTCGAAAAATCATAACCTCGTTTTTCATTTATCTGCGATTGTGAAACACCGGGCAAATTATACTCAATCGGGTCTTCAAGTGTAATAATTTTTGTTTCTTCGGTGTTCATTTCTTCGAGCAGAGTGTAAAGCGTGGTTGTTTTACCCGAGCCGGTAGGACCTGTACAAAGTATCATACCATGGCTCATTTCTTTAAGCTTCTGTACTTTTTTAAAATTTTCTCCAAAGAAGCCCATTTGATTAAAATCGAGCTTGGCACGCTTTGAATCCAGAAGTCTCATTACAAAAGATTCACCCCACTGGGTTGGAATGTCGGAAACACGAACATCGATTTTCCTTTCATTTACAACAAAACTATAACGGCCGTCCTGAGGAATGTTTGTTATATTCAGCTTCATCTTGGCCATATATTTAATCTGATTAGCCAAATTTTTGTATACATCGTGATCAATTGAAAAAACTTTATGAAGCACTCCGTCAATTCTGAATCGTACTCTTATTGATTTTTCTTCAGGTTCATAGTGGATATCGGATGCACCCGTTTTAATCGCACCGACATTAATAAGCTGTACAGCTTCCTCCGCTGCAACGGATTCCACTTTTTCCCGCAATTTGCTGAGTTGAACAAGCTCTTCTTCATATGATTTAACTTCTTTTTCTTTATATTCCGTTTCAACTTTTTTCTTAACCTTGTATTGGTCCGAATCATATAATTTAAATGCCTCTTTTAAGCCTTCTTCCGATGCCAGGTTTATATTAATTAAATATTTCTGCTTCTTTAAATCATCTATTACTTTTTTTGTTTCAGGATTATTTGGATCGACAACAGCAACCCTCAAGCGTTTCCCCACACTAAAAAAGGGCATAATCATTGCTTTTTTTGCTGTTTCGGGTTCAATAATGAATAAAAGGTCGGGATTAATAGGTGTTTTTGACACATTTATATACGAAATCCCCAGCTCCCTTGCCTTTGCCAGAGTTTCTTTTTCAATATACTGCCGATCAATCTGTTTAAGCCCCTCACCCATTTTGCCTTTTTGAATTGCGGGCGCGGCAGCCGCCGCCGTAGTTCCCTTGTCGGCCTTCTTTTGAGCTTTTCTTACTTTTTTATTAATATCAACCATTAATTGGACATAGAAATATCTATGTATTATAGCAGAAAAATGGCTGATTTGAAAGGGTTGAGCACCCTTGATTTTATAAAGGGCGCTTAACCCGGCTTATTTTCGAATCTATTTTATATTTTTGACCGCTTCAACAATTGTTTTCGCTTCATCTTCAGTCATACCTTCAACAGATGCTATATCTTTCTCACTCAATCCCCGAAGCTGCTGAACAAGTGTCAAATTGGCATCTTTAAGTTTATTTATTACAGAATCATCCAATTGCAGATCATCAACTGTCATTTCTTTAACATGCTCTTCTTTAACCTTTTCAACTTCTTTATCATCAAGCTCACTAATATCCAGGATGTCGATTTCCCACTCTGTAAGTTCGGAAGCAAGCCGCACATTCTGTCCGTTTTTACCGATTGCCAAAGGTCTTTGGTCAGGATTTACATAACATAACGCGCGTTTTTCACCTTCATCCGGTTTAATATAAGTAATTTTTGCAGGCGCAAGCGCGATTTTAATAAATTTCTCAACATCTTCGGTCCATGGAATAATATCGATTTTTTCACCGTTTAATTCATCCATGATATTCTGAACACGTACACCTTTCTGACCTACACATGATCCGATCGGGTCAATCTTTTCATCGGTTGATGAAACAGCGACCTTACATCGTGTTCCGGCTTCCCGCGCAATACCTTTAACTTCAACAACACCTGATTTAATTTCGGGAATCTCAAGTTCAAGCAGTTTTCTTACAAGATTCGGATGGGTTCTGCTTATTACAAGTTGAGGCCCTTTTGTTGTTTTAATTACTTTATCAAGATAAAGCTTAATTCTTTGGCCCCCGTAATACTGTTCGCCGGGAATCTGCTGATCAGGAGGAAGCATTGTTGTAATTTTATTATCAAGATTCACATAAACCTGCTGATTATCAACACGGTGAATCAAAGCATTCAAAAGTTCGTTTTCGCGATCTTTGAAAGTTTCATACATCACATCTCTTTCCGCTTCCTGAATTCTTTGTATAATCACCTGTTTTGCCGCCTGTGCAGCGATTCTTCCGTATTCCATCGGAGTAACATCGATCTTTACTTCATCACCTTCTTTCGGGTTTTTTTTATATTTCTTTGCTTCGGCAGGTGTTATTTCCATTTCAGGATCCTCAACTTTTTTTACAACTTCTTTAACAAGATAAATTGTTGCAAAGGTGCCCTTATCGTTAAGTTCAACTTCAACATTTTGTTCTTTATTACCATAATCTTTTCTGTAAGCGGCGCGAAGCGCTGCCTTAATTGTTTCCATTACTCTGTCTTTAGGGATGTTTTTTTCATCGCAAATTTGATTAATTGCAGCAATAAACTGCGATTGTTGCATATCAGGCATGATCATTTTAATTAAAATATAAAAGTTACAAAAAAAACAGGATATTAATAATCCTGCTTATTCTTAATCTCGTTTAAAAGGCTACCATTTATCCAAAACTTTGTAAATAGTTTCAAGCTTAAAACCCCGCGAAGATAAAAGCCGCATAATTCTTTCTTTTCTTTTTTTAACTTCCGCCCTTTTTATTGATTTCTTCTTTCTTTCCAGAACATCGAGTGCAACTTTTATTTCATCGATTTTTGCGTCTTCAATTGAATTATCGATTATCTGTCTGTCTACTCCCTTCAATTTAAGCTCAAGTTTAAGAAGGTTTTTACCTTTGGGATTAACAATTAATCGTGTCTGGATGTAATCCTTTGCGAATTCTTTATCATTGATGTAATTAAGCTCTTTTAAGCGTTTAATTACTTTATCGCGATCTTTTTTAGTGCCGATTTTTTTACCCTTAAGCTTATTTTCAAGCTCATTTTGAGTGTAACGCTTGCGTGAGATAAGCCTAAGGGCATATTGTAACAATGTATCGTACATTATTATTCTTTAGCTACTTTTTCACGTACTTCTTTTTCAATTGCTTTTGCAACCTTGGAATTCTTGAGCAAGAAATCTTTGACATTTTCGCGACCCTGGCCGAGTTTTAATTCTTTATAATTAAAGAAAGCTCCAGCTTTACGGGTAATTTCATATTTAGCCGACAAATCAAGAAGATCACCAATATAAGAAATACCTTTGTTGTACATTATATCGAACTCGGCAATTTTAAACGGAGGGGCTATCTTGTTTTTTACAACTTTTACGCGCGCCCTGTTACCCTGGATCTGTTTTTGATCACCTGTGCCGTTCTCAATTTTGCCGATATTTCGTATCTCCATTCTTACGGAAGAATAAAATTTAAGTGCGTTTCCGCCTGTTGTTGTTTCAGGATTTCCGAACATTACACCTATCTTCATTCTTATCTGATTAACAAAGATAACCGTTGTTTTAGATTTACTTATTGCTCCTGTTAATTTTCTAAGGGCCTGACTCATAAGCCTTGCCTGTAATCCCATGTGTGCATCGCCCATATCGCCTTCGATTTCAGCACGGGGTGTTAACGCGGCAACAGAATCAACAACAACAACATCAAGCGCATTAGAACGAACTAAAGTTTCTACAATTTCAAGGGCCTGCTCACCGGAATCAGGTTGTGAAACAAGTAGATTGTCCAGATCAACGCCTATTTTACCCGCATAAACAGGATCCATTGCATGTTCGGCATCAATAAATGCGGCCTGGCCTCCGGTTTTTTGAGCCTCAGCTATTATATGAAGACTTAAAGTTGTTTTACCTGAACTTTCAGGTCCGTAAATTTCAACAATTCTGCCACGCGGAATACCGCCGCCAAGGGCCACATCAAGTGAAAGCGAACCGGTTGGGATTGTTTCAATCGGTACCTTTTTAGCTTCACCTAATTTCATTATTGAACCTTTACCGTAAGATTTTTCAATTTGAGTGAGAGCAAGATCTATCGCCTTTCTTCTCTCGGAATTTTGATCAGCCATAAATTAAAGGTTAAATGATATTATGATTGTGTGTTAAGTATAGGTGAGTGCTTGCTCACCTGTCAATAGAAAATTTTCTAACGCAATTATAACGCTTAATTATTAAGAAATTCTAAAATTTTTCTAAAATATCACTTGTTGCTTTTCTCTTCTTTCTTGGATCCGGACTCATCTATATGAAAAAAATTCTTTAAACTTTTTTCCGTACCGAATGCAACATTCTTGGTTTTGCAAATCGGACATCTGAAAACATATTTACGGCCGATCTTCTGCGCATCAACAAATTTTTCGCAGTCTTTGCAATAATATAATATCTCTTTCCCAAAGGGGTTGTTTGATTTAGGTTTCATATTACAGGTCCATTCTTATTACTGAATTGGGGTTAACGGGGGCATCATCTTTTTTTTCATCGGGCTTAGATGTTGCAGCGGCTTCTTTAGTCAAAAAATCAGAATCCGGGTAAGGTTCTCTTCGTACTTTTGTTGAAGTTGAAGCAGTGGCCTGTTCCGGTGTCGCCGATTTTGCTTTATATTCACGAACGCCTTTGTGGCCTTCGAATCTTTCCTGTGCTATGGGTTTTTTCGGTTCAGCTTGAAGTTCGGGCCGAGGCTGAATTTGAGGTTCGGCCTCTGTGGTCTTTTGCTTTTCTTCAGCCTGTTCCTTTTGGAAATTATTAAGTTCAACTACAGGGTCGAGCTTTTCTTCGGGTTCTTTTACTTCGGTTTCTTTTTTGAATTTATTCAAAAATCTTACTGTTCCGCTTTCTCTGCTTTGCATTATACCGCCCAGAGTAACAGCTATTACACCTATAAAAACTATCAACATTCCTGCACCGTATTCCTTTGATGTTATATTTGTACCAAAATCATTGTGAAAATAGACAGAATTTGCAATTAAAAGCAAAAAAAGACCGGTTGCGCCGCTTAGAACATAAACAAGCGATTCTTTCATCGGCAAATCGGGCAGATTCTTATCAAAAACATAAAATCCGGTAAGTATCAATGAGAAAAGGCTGAGGCCGATAATAATAAAACCCACCAAATATAAAGGCCCCGTTACCCCAAGAAACTGAACGCCATGATTAAATGTATCAATATCGCTATACCATGGTAAGACAGAACCAACAAGCGCCAGAAAGGCACCTATCCCAATCAGCTTTTGAGGCAATGGAAGTTTTAAGATTCTTTCTTTGATAGATTTATCACGCACGCTAAGGTTGGATTAATTATACGTCACTTTAAAACATAACACAGGGCAAAATATTTGACAATTGACCGGGGTGCTTTAATGTTTGACATATAACTTTTTGCAACTGTATACTAATAATCCTTGATTCTTTAGCGCTCATGAAGATTGGCATAGACATTAGGGAAGCTGTTCGGGGCAAAGCAGGCAAAGGCTGCTATACCGCCCACCTTGTTGAGGATATTTTGAAATCGGATAAAAAAAATCGCTATCTTTTATATACAGATCGTCCAATTGTTTTGTACCGGAATTTTGATAACGCAAAACAGGTAATAATCGATAAAAAAGGATTTAAATGGCATAGAGCCGCTTTAAAAAACATTTATAAAGAAAATTGTGATTTATTTTTCGCTCCGACAAGTTACATAATACCCGCGCTTCATAATCCGAAAAAATTAAAAGTAATAATGACGGTACATGATCTGGTTGCTTTTCTTTTTCCCGACAAACACAACAAAAAAGCGGTTTTAACCGAGAAAGCAACAATTAAAAAAGCTCTTAAAAAATCCGTGAGAATTTTATCCGTTTCACAAAACACCAAAAACGATTTATCAAAAAAATTTAAAATATCCGATGATGCAATTAAAATTGTACCAAATGCGGCATCGGACATTTTTGAGCCTATTGATAAGGAAAATTTTGATCATTATATTGATGAAAAACAAATTCCCGAAAAATTTATTTTTATCGCGGGCACGCTTGAACCGCGTAAAAATCTGCCGGTTCTTTTTAAAGCTTTTGCGCAGGTTCTGAAAGAGTTTCCCGATTATCAGCTGTTGGTGGCGGGCAAAAAAGGGTGGATGTTCAGAGAAATTTTTGAAACACAGGCAAGGCTCGGCCTTGATGGAAAGGTAAGATTTATGGATTATGTTCCGGAACGGGAACTTGTTTATTTATATAATCTTGCTTCTGTTTTTGTGTATCCGAGTGTTTATGAGGGATTCGGGATACCGCCTTTGGAAGCAATGAAATGCGGATGCCCGGTCGTAACATCAAATATTTCATCTTTGCCCGAAGTGGTTGAAAACGCGGCTATAAAGATTGATCCGAAAGAACCGGAAGCTTTAAGTGATGCCATTAAAAGCCTTTTAAGAAATGATAAATTAAGAAAAGAATTAATAGAAAAAGGTTACAAACAATCGGAAAAATTCTCCTGGAAATTGAGCGCAAAGAAATTTCTTGATATTATAAAGACACTCTAAAATCATTCATTCGAATTTATGCCCTTTACCAAAAAACCTGAAAAATTGGATTCGGTTGCCATCATCACAAAAAGAAATATTATCGCCAATAAAGAGGTTGTATTCGAACTTGTAAAATTTCTTGAGAAAAAGAGAAAGAAAATTTACTTCGATAACAATTCCGCCGCTCTTTTCAAGCATAAAGAAGGAATGAAAAAAGAGAAGCTTCTGCGCACTGCTGACATGGCTATTTGCCTGGGGGGAGACGGAACTCTTCTTAAAACCGCACGCAGAATGGGGAAAAAAAAGGTGCCGATTTTAGGTGTAAATATGGGAACGTTAGGTTTTTTAACCGAAACCACACCCGATAAAATGTATCGGGTTTTAAACCGGATTTTTAAAGGCAATTATGTCGTGGACCGTCGTTTTATTTTACGCGTAACAATTTACAGAGACGGTGAAAAAATATATACGAATTTAGCTCTTAACGATTGCGTTATTAACCAGGGCCTGTTCGCCCGACTAATCGATTTAAGGCTCGAGGTTAATCAAAGAAAAATTATTGATTTTGAAGCTGACGGTATTATCGTAGCCACTCCAACAGGTTCAACCGGGCACGCTTTATCAGCCGGAGGTCCGATTGTGCACCCGAGCGTGTACTCGTTTGTGATTGTGCCTATTTGTCCCGCATCGCTATCGGTTAGACCGATTATTATTCCAAATGACAGGCAGCTTAAACTAACGGTTCAAACGCACCGTGTTAAAGAACACGTTGGATTAACCTTGGATGGTCAGGAAACATTTGACCTTGAATACGGAGACGAAATTAAAATACGGAAATCTTCACGCTGGTTCGACATGGTTAGAATAACCGGTGGAAATTACTATAAAATGTTAAGAACAAAGCTTAACTGGGGAAGTTAGTTTAAATATTCCTTCAGAAATTCTTCAAAGGCATCCAGCTCCTCATTACTAAGCCGCTTCAAAAATTTTTTTTGTTCTTCATTTAAAAAATCATCATCAATATCTGTGCCTCCCAAAGCTCTTTGGGCCTGTAAAAGATTAATATATATATTTGCCGCTTCTTTATCTTCAATTGTGGGAAAAAGCTTATCCGTCATTTCATAAAACCCGCGAATAATATCAAAAAGAGCATCCAGACTTTCAATTACACCTTTCGTGAGATCTTCAATAACTGTTTCATGATCAAAGGCACTTCGGGGTTGCTTTAAATCCTTGAAAGTTTCATTACATGTCTTCCAAAATCCGTGATTTAAACTATTAACAACTTCGGTTTTTTCTTCTTCGGAAAGCCCTTTTAATGAAAGCTGATCGGATAATAGAACTTTGCATTCATCGGAATCAACAGCGCAGCATAATAACGTATGTATTCTTTTGAGTTCGTCTTCGGGTAATCGGGCGTACAGATCCCGGATTAATGTGCCTGCATCCAAAGGTAATCGAGGCATTGCTTCAGTATTCATAAAAAAATTTAATTACAGGAATAGATTTATAGACTCAAAAATACAAAATGTCAAATGCAAATACTTAAAAACCCTGTCTTGTTAAGACGGAATATGGATATATTTGCTCCCGGGAGGAGTGGGGTTTTAGTTTAGCTTGACTTTGTTTGACAAACATTTAAAGTAACCTCCTGTAAAAATTTTACTTATGGTTGAAAAAACTGAAAATATAACTTCGGGCAAAATAATGCATCGCATTTACGATTCCGAAATTTATAATGAAATTATTGAAACGAATGTTAACAAACATGAATTAACAAATCATCAGCTTATTAAGCAATTGATTAGCAGGAGTGATATATTGCACTCTGTTATTTTATTTATTAACGGAAAGTCAGATATGAAAAGTGCATTGGAAGAATTTACGGAAAAAATCAATCCATTGATTAAAAGATACGAACATATACACGGAGTTGGCGAAAGATTATTTTTTGCCGTGGCGATCGCAATAAAAGACATCCTGAATATCAAAAAAGAAACCAATGAACAGATTGAACAATTGCTGAAAAGCTCACCTGAAGAAGCTGAAATGGAGGCGGATTCAGAAGTTAAACTTGAAAAAGAAAATCCAATAAGCCTTAAAAAGGCAAAGCAACTGCAGATAATTATTGAAAGGAGTGAAGAAATGCAAAATCATGATCTGAATATTTTAAAAAAAGATAATTATTTGGAAGTTTGGTGTTCAACCGCCGATTCGGACGAAGGCAAAAAAATGATTTTAACAATTGAAAAAAACTCAGAATACTCTATTGGGCAGGCGGAACAAAGAATCATAAAAATCGCAAAAGAAAAACTGGAAAAAGCAAAAGAAAACTGTAAGAAGGCAAAATCAGAATATCAAAAGTTTTATAATTTAAGCACGGTATCTACGGAAACCGAAGAAGCGAAAGAAACTGTGGAGCGGGCAAAAGCGCGTGAACAAATTGCAAAATTTGAACTGGATAAATTAATGGAGAATCCGTTGCAGCACTGGTTTACCGCTGAAAAATCACCTGATATTTCAAAAGATCATATAATAATAGAATTCACCGGAGATGGATCCATAGTTATTACAGACGAAGGCGAAGAGTGCAGTGCGAACTTGGTGAGGGTGGAGTAATTTTAAACTTGCCCGATTAATTCCAGAAGTTTAAGATACGCATGGAATTTAATTAAAAAAATCATGTCTAATTTCGCAAACCTTCCCGAAGATTGGAATCTTATTTACAATCCTTCTTTTGACGAGCTCGATAAAATGATCGAAAAAATGCCGAATGCGCGCAAAACCAAATACGGCAACTGGAATGTGGCAACAAAGGTTGTGGCAAGGTCCGGCCCTTCAACTTATATTGTTTCGAACAATCCGGATGAACACACAATGCAAACAATCACAAAAGAAGAAGGCGATAAAATGGCACGGTTACAGAACGAATATATGAAAGACAAAGATATGATTGTGATAGACGGATATATTGGCAATGATCCGGAATTCAGAGTAAAAGCGCGTTTGATATGCGAACCGTCGATAGCAAACATCGCGGCTATGCAAAAAACAATGTATTATCCTTTGGAATCTCATGAAAACGAGGATTACGAACCGGAACTTACAATAATCTATACACCCGATTTGAAGGCTGAAGGATATCCGGAGGATCGTTTGATTGCGGTTGATGTAGATAATTACGTTACACGAATTTTTAATTCGGATTATTTCGGAGAATCAAAAAAAGCGGGCTTAAGAATGTGGAATAAAATGGTTTATGACAAAGGCGGTCTGGCACTACACGCAGGCGCCAAAATAGTACCGACTTCGGAAGGCGAAAAAACACTTTTGATTATAGGCCTTAGCGGAACCGGAAAAACAACCACAACTTTTACTTCGCAGAATAATTCACGACCGGTGCAGGATGACTTTTTGGCTTTGATGCCGGACGGCAGTGTATTTGCAACCGAAGCGGGGTGTTTTGCAAAAACTTTCGGTTTAAAACCCGAAACCGAAGAAGCCATTTATAATGCTACTATCGATAACAAAGCTTATCTTGAAAATGTTTCAATGAATGATGAAGGCGAGCTCGACTTTTTTGATACATCTTACACTAAAAACGGACGCGCGGTATTCAGCCTGGATGCGATTCCGAATGCCGGAAAAGCAAGCGAGATTGAAAAAGCGGATGCATTAATTATTTTGAACAGAAACGAAAATATAGTACCTGCGGTTGCAAAACTTAACCGTGAACAAGCTGCTGCATACTTTATGCTTGGCGAAACAACAGGCACCTCTGCAGGCGGCGCAGCTGAAGCGGGCAAAGCTTTACGAATACCCGGAACAAACCCTTTCTTCCCTTTACTTGATGATTATCAGGGAAATCGCCTGGAAGAACTGCTCGGCGAAATAGACATGCAAAGCTATCTTATGAACACCGGGCGTGTTGGAGGCCCTGAGTATATTGAGGAATCGAAAAAAGTAAAAATCCCCCACTCTTCCGCATGTGTTAAAGGCATAGCGGAAAACACAATTAAATGGCAAGAGGACCCTGATTTTGGATATATGGTGGCAAGCGAGGTGCCGGGTGTGGATGATATTGAAATTATTCAGCCGCGACGTTTATACGAAAGAACGGGACAGCTCGATGAATATAAAGAAATGGTTGCGAATCTTAAAACCGAACGCCTGGAATACCTTAAAAAATATCCAAAGCTGGATGATTCGATTAAAGAGGTGTTTGGGTAAGTACCGAGTACGTCTGGGTACCGAGTACGTTTGGGTACCGAGTACCTCGAACTACTAAGCACCTTACCATCCCTCACTTACTCAAATCCCCGCTTTTTGTGCATTAGTTCAAGCCTGTGCATTGCACTTATAAATGCGGCCTGGCGCATTGAGCAATTGTATTTTTCCATCATCTCTTTAACGCGTTGAAAAGCTTTGACCATAACCGGTTTAAGACGTCTTTGGATTTTATCAGCTGACCAGTAATAATTGGCTTCGTTTTGGACAAGCTCAAAATAACTTACTGTCACGCCGCCCGCATTTGCAAGAATATCCGGAATTACAAGTGCTCCATTCTTCTCGAGAATTTTGTCAGCTTCCGGAGTAACAGGGCCGTTTGCAAGTTCTATAACATATTTGGCTTTTACATTTGCGGCATTTTCTTCAGTTACCTGATTTTCAAGTGCGGCCAAAACAAGAACATCACATTCTTTTTCAATCAATTCTTCATTTGTTACGCGCTCGCAGTTTCCGCATTCCGACTTGCATTCGGTTACACTGCCTTTTTCAATTTTACATTTAAGTGCACATGGCGCGTCTATTCCTTCTTCACAATAAAGCCCGCCTTTTGAATCGGAAACACCTACAATTTTATAACCCTGTTCTCCCATTATTCTTGCCATGTGTGAACCCGCGTTTCCGAATCCCTGAATAACTACGCGAGTTTCACCGGGATTTATGCCTTTTTCTTTTGCCACTTCTTCCCAGACATAAGATCCGCCCTGACTGGTCGCTGCAGCGCGGCCTTCAGAGCCTCCGCATTCAAGAGGCTTACCCGTAACAACTCCGCGGCGGTTAAGATTTCCGAGCTTCATATATTCATCCGACATCCATGCCATTATATCCGCATTTGTATTTACATCGGGCGCGGGAACATCCATATTCGGACCAATATTATGCTGAATTCTGTCAATATATCTTCGTGTCAATTGTTCAAGTTCACGTTTACTCAAAGTTTTAGGATCAACAATTATTCCTCCTTTTCCTCCACCGAGAGGAATTCCGACAACACTGCATTTCATGGTCATCCATGTTGCAAGAGCTTTAACTTCTTCCATATCAACCTGTTCATGGTATCTGATTCCGCCCTTGAAAGGCCCTGCTATATCATCATGTTGTACACGAAATCCCTGAAAAACTTTTACCATACCGTCATCCATTCTGATCGGCAAACTTACCTGAATAACCCTTTTCGGATGACTTACCACGGTTAAAATATCTTCATCAAGACTCATTATTTCAGCAGCTTCATTAATCTGCTTAAGTGTATTCTGAAAAAGTGACATTTCGGAGTTTGGGTTAGGGCTAAGATGAGCACCGATACACTACTCGCTTTCAAAATCCAAGGCAAGATAATTTTAGATCTTTTGGCTTCGTGCCTGTGGGCACTCCATAGAGTCGCTTATGCGCCTATGCTAAAAAAATGAAGTGAAAACTTGATACAAATCCGTTATGGGATTAGTCAGCTGAACAAGATTGACTCCCAATAAAAACGCCACGGTTTGACCTGCAAAAGCAGCGGAAATCGGCACAGTCAAATTATCATCAAGCTTGTATGTAAGAACTTCAACTATACTGCCCACAAGCGCCATAGATACAACAATCAAAGGGAATTCCCATAAAAAAATGGCGGCAATCAATAAATTAACAACCAGACCCCCCAAAAAGCCTTCCAGGGTTTTTTTACCTTTTATTTTATGCCTGCCGTATTTTATTCCCACGAGTGAAGAAGCAAGATCCCCGAAGACCATAATAAGCATTGCGGTAATGGCTATCTTAAAATCAAATACGGCGAATACAACAATCGTGGAAAGTGCAACAAAAAGCATTCCGCTTAAATTCTTTTTTTCGTGAGGCCGCATTATTCCGAACGGATCGGGAACTTTAACATTCAGATCAAGCCTTAAAAATTCATATTCAAGAATAATCACGAGCACCACCACTACTGAAAAAATCGCGATGCGTTCAGAAAAGTAATAACGAAGAACAACATAACCAATTATCATCGGCAGTTGATACAGATGAAATAATTTTCGAAGAATTTCCTTGTGAAGCTTTTTTACGCGCATGCTTCAATTCTAGCTTATTTCCAGAATTGATACCACTTCTTTTTCGGTTCTGCCAATAATTTTACCTGATTTTCCAAACCTACAATTTTATCCTGAAAAGTTTTGATTAGCCGGAAAAAATTTTCTTTATCTTTTTCCTGTTGGTCAATTAGTTTTTGTACAGTATCTTTAAACATTCCGAGATCATCTTTTGTAAGATATTGTTTTGAAAGTTTCCGGCCCGTTTTTGAAATTTTATCTTTTTTGGTTTTCTTTTGTTCTTTCACCTGATCATTAAAAATTGATTTTAAATCATAAGTTTTTCTTAAGCTGTCTTTATCAACCATATAATTATAACCCTGCGGAGTTTTCTTTTTTCGTGCTTTTAATTTTTTTGACTTAATTGCCCGCCTGATGGTCTGAATGGATTTATCGGCGAGTTCCGCCGCCTCCTGAATACTTAAAAATGTTTCCGCCATAATTTTGAAGGTTAATTTTTGATTAATCGGGCTTTTATTATAGGTGCAGAATTTTGATTAATCAAGAAAAAACTTAATCATACACGTTACGCCTATGTTTGATTGAAATAATGTGAAGAATCATTATATTTCCGTTTCTATCCATATCAAATAAAACTCGGTAATTTCCAATTCGAAATCTATATATCTCTATTTTTGGGTTCGTTAATTTTTTAGCGTACTTCAATGGCTTGCCGGTTTTTACAAACCATTCCAGTTTATTAACAATTCTTTTCTTGACAGATCTCTCAAGTTTTTCAAATTGAGTATCTGCTCTTTTAGAAAATTCAATGATGTATTTCATAAATTATATCTCTTCTTCACTTCTTCCAGTGTGTAAACTTCTCCTCTTTTAACTTGTTCTCTTGCTTCTGCAATCTCTTGTTCCAAATCGTCCAAAGTAAATTCTTTTTTTTGTTTGATAGGATTAATTTCGAGTACCGGCTTATTCTTTTTTAACACTATTAAACGAACTTTGCCGCTCTCTACTTGCTTTGTATAATCCGCGAGATTCAACCTGAACTCTTTTAACCCAATCAATTTTGTAGTCATGGTTGTAACTTTAATTACACTTTAAGTTTACACTAAGAATAATGAAAAATCAATTAAAAATTATTTTAATTCAATACTACTTAACAGAAATTAAATTTTCCTAAAATAAATCTAAATTTTTTATGTTATAATTTGCTTATGAATTACAATTTTTATATCGGCGTTATCGGATCAATAATTCTGGTGATCGGGTCGGCATGGCCCGCTAAAAAAGTTAAGCACCCCGCATATTCAAAAAAGAACCGGCTTTTTGCGGTTGGGAATATATTTATGTTTATTTTTGCCGTTCTGGGATATTTGAGCGGAGGATCGGTATTCTTTATTTTTCTGCAGGTTTTAATAGCAATTTCAACTGTTATGATGATGATGAAAGTAGCTGAAAAATATGTTATTCCCATTATATCGATATCGGGTTTGCTACTTATTATGTGGTCGCTTTACCTTTTTGAAGATTACAACACGATATTCTTTATTCTCGGATTAACGGTTCTGGCACTCGGCTTTAGCCTTAGCACCGGAACAACTCACAGAAACATCGCGCTGTCAGTGGGAAGCATATTGATAGCAACATTCAGTTACATAGAAATGAACTGGATATTCTTTTGGCTTAACGCATTCTTTGCGGTTTTCAGCGGTTATTACGCTATAAAGTTACAACTTACCAATGCTTAATTGAATAATGGCGGAACGGACGGGACTCGAACCCGCGACCTCCTGCGTGACAGGCAGGCGTTCTAACCAACTGAACTACCGCTCCGAGTTGTAAAAGCAGGCTTAAATTTAATATACTTTTAACTGAAACTCAAGTAAAATTTATTTCCCATAATAATTTTATATGAAAATCGGGATAGACTGCAGAATTTATTCAAGCAAATTTACGGGAATCGGAAGATATGTTTATGAGCTTACCAAAAGGCTCGAAACTCTGGAAGACGAACACGAATATCATTTGTTTTTCAATAAACCGGAATTTGATGAATACACGCCGCCATCCAAAAGGTTCAAAAAAATTCCGGCAGACGCTCCTATATATAGTTTGCGCGAACAGCTCCATTTCAACAAAATCCTAAAAAAACAAAATCTGGATCTGATGCATTTTACACATTTTAATGCTCCCATACTTTATAATAGGCCCTCAATCGTAACTATTCACGATCTCACACTTTCATTTTATCCGGGGAAGAAAAAACGATCTTTATTTCACAGGCTCGCTTACGCTATTACCATTAGATCAGCAGTTAGAAAAGCTGAAAAAGTTATTACGATTTCTGAAAACAGCAAAAAAGACCTAATGGATTTAATCGGAACCGCCGAAGATAAAATCGAGGTGATTTATCAGGGTGTATCCGACAAATTCAAAAAAATCAATGATCAAGAACGTATCAAAAAAACTCTCGGAAAATTAGGCCTTGATCAATCGCCTTTCTTTTTATACACGGGTGTATGGCGATCTCACAAAAATCTTCCGAATATGTTAAAGGCCTTTAAAGAAGTATTAAAACTTACAGACAACAATATAAAATTGGTGATAACGGGAAAAGAAGATCCGCATTATCCGGAAGTTCAGAATATGCCGGCTGAACTCGGGATTAAAGAAAACGTTATTTTTCCGGGACTTGTTGATGAAGATGAGCTTGTTGATTTGTATAACGCCGCATCAATTTATATATTTCCTTCTTTATATGAAGGATTCGGACTACCCCCTCTTGAAGCAATGGCATGCGAAACTCCGGTAGCGGCTTCAGAGGCTTCATCTATTCCCGAAGTTTGCGGAAAAGGCAATGCAGCATATTTTAATCCGAATGATTATCATGATATGGCTCAGGTTATTTTTGCATTATATCGTGATAAAGGCATGCAGGCGGATTTGGTTAGTCGGGGCTTACTCAGAGTCGGCGAGTTCTCATGGCAGACAATGGCTGAATTAACTCATAATTTGTACCTTGAATGTTTAAACAACTTAAAGAAATAATCGGTTTTAGTGTAAACAAAGCGGGGCTTGAATCCGAATTTAAAGCTTTGGGAGTAATTAACGAATATAAAAAAGCGGTGCGTGAAGTAATAGGAGATGACGCACCGGAGCACCTGATCGCGCGTTGGTATAAAGACGGGGTTTTACGTGTTGAGGCCCGCGGTTCGTCATGGGCTTCGGTGCTGCATATGCGACGCATGGAAATAATCCGAAGAATTGATTTGGTTAAAAAAATCGATATAAAGATTGCGGAGTAGCGTTGAGTGCTGCGGCCTGTGTGCGGCCGGGAGGCGGCCGCACTATGTTGTGGCCTGCGACAAGCGAAGATGCGACCAAAGTACAGCGGCTGCAAATCCAATTATTAAAAAATCTCCGGAAAAATCCGTCCTTAAACTGAATTCATACAGCTGCATAGATACATTCCATATTAAATATGTCAATTTTGCAATTCCAAAAATTACTTTATTGATGAAATCCGGAGATCTTTTCAGAAAAAATTTGACTTGACCCAAATTGTGAGTTCAAAAGTCGGGCATTTTTTTGAGTGTGGATAGATGAAATTGAGATGGGTTGATTTAATCTGCGATTTGACTCAAGTTCGGACTTTCCGAGAGCAAATATGCAGGTGTCATAGGTGATTTTTGATCGGGTCTGATTCATGTTCCGACAAAATGTGGTATAATCGTTTATTTAAGCCATTTTGTCTTGTTTTGGGGTTGGCTTTTTGAGATGATTTTGATATAAAATTTAATCCAAATAATATATGAATTTTAAAAAAATGCAGGATCGGGAACTTTACAATTTTTATCGTAAAACAGGGGCGGAATCGCTAAAATGTCAGCGACGGCTGGTGGCGGCTCTGCCTGAAATCTTCAAAAGAAAACTTTATCGAAAATACAAATTCGCCTCAATCTATGAATTTGCCGCAAAACTGAGCGGACTGAGTCATCGAGTAGTTGACGATGCTCTTTATGTAGCAAAAAAAACATATGGCAAACCTGAATTACAAAGACAAATTATGAAACATGGCCTTAATAAAGTAAGAGTGGTTATGAACACGGCAACTCCGGAGACTGATCATGAATGGGCCGAAAAAGTCAAAACAATGACAAAATCAGAACTTGAAACTCATGTTCGTGACATCCGTAAAATTACTCCCGGGAGTAAAAACGATAAAGATACAAACAATGATTCTCCTCAAGGGACAGTGCAAAACACACTCTTCAACGACATCCCCGAACCTTTAAAAGTTGACTATATGTCAAATTATATTTTATTTAAAGCGAATCTTGATCCAAACACAATTAAAAAACTCGAAATTATAAAAGCGAAAATGGGAAAAGGCACAACATGGAACGATGTTTTTAATAAACTCGCTGTTCCGGCCTCACCTAAAATCAAACGAAAATATAAACAAAGGGCACACAAATCACGTTCACTGCCCGCAAAAAAACGTTGCGAAATGCCTGAAATATGCGAGGTGCCGGGATGTAACAAACCTGCGACAGAAATTCATCATGTTGATCGATGGGCAATAACAAAAAATAACAAAAATGTAAAATCGCTTTGCAGAGAGCATCATAAGCTTACTCACAGAGGATACATTGATGAAAAGAACGCCATGAAGCCTTTAATCAAAGCGGTCATGGACCCTGTTAAGCAAGCGGTTGATAAAAAAATGCTCGGATACCTGAATTTAGGTTAAAAAATAGATCTTGACTTTGTACAATAGTTAGATAAACTGAAAGCGCTCTTATTCAGATAACAAAAGAAAATTGCTTAGAATCAGGCTGTCCAGAACCGGCAGAAAAAATTACCCTTCATACAGAATTGTTGTTGCGGAACACGCGAGACCGGTAAAAGGAAAGATAATTGAAATTGTGGGACATTATATTCCAATCCGCGACCCTAAAGTTCTTGAATTTGATCAGAAAAAAATTCAGGAATGGATTTCGAAAGGTGCAAAACCAACTGATACTGTTGCTTCCTTGCTTAAAAACGCAGATATGACAGGTTTGGATAAATTCATTGAACCCCGGGATAAAAAAC
Source organism: uncultured Candidatus Peribacteria bacterium (assembly GCA_964346325.1). GTDB lineage: Bacteria > Patescibacteriota > Gracilibacteria > UBA1369 > PNNO01 > JAUVDZ01. The sequence goes on from CAYFUK010000015.1 coordinate 22,771, forward strand.
GTAAGAAAAAGAAAGAGTCAGATGAAGAAGGTGGCGAAGTAGCGACTGCGGCACCGGCCGAAGAAGAGAAACCGGCTGAGCAGAAAGAAAAGCCGGC
>CAYFUK010000016.1:0-22360 GCA_964346325.1 uncultured Candidatus Peribacteria bacterium
TATTGCAAATTCCCGAACTGTTCAAGGAAGATTGCGGAAATATTACAGGACTGACGCGCCCATTGTTTATCCGCCTGTTGATTTAAGTCGTTTTAAAGCGGGACGTAAACATCAGAATTATTTTTTGATTGTTTCGACTTTAACACCGTATAAAAAGATTGACCTGGCAGTTAAGCTTTTTAATAAGATTAATAAACAACTGCTTATTATCGGCGATGGACCGCAACGTGAATATTTGCAATCAATTTCAGGGCCTAACATCCAGTTTTTGGGATTTAAAAGTGATAGGGAAACAGCTGAATATTTTATGAATTGCAGAGCATTTGTTTTTCCCGGAGAGGAAGATTTCGGAATCACACCTGTTGAAGCAATGGCTTGCGGCAAGCCGGTGTTAGCTTATGGACACGGAGGTGTAACAGAAACTGTGATTGCGGGTGAAACAGGCGAATTTTTCATGAAACCGAGTGTGGCATCCATGGAAGCGGGACTGGCCCGTTTACTTTTAAACGAAAAAAAATACAAACCAATGAAGATAAGGCAACAAGCGGAAAAATTTGACCAGTCAAAGTTTAAACGGAAGATAAAACAGCTAATTTAGAATTTAAAAAAGTTCGCATAGATTTGTTTAGGGGATATTTTTTCTTCTTGAAGATTAACATTTAGTTTGCTATTTTTTATGCTCAATCAACTAATTCTTCCAGGATGTCCGAAGTTTCGTTTTACCGCAGATACAGGCCGCAGAATTTCAACAATCTGGTTGGCCAGGATCACATAACAACCACAATTCAAAATGGTTTAAAAGCGGGGCATCCGGCGCATGCTTACCTTTTTTGCGGACCGAGGGGAACGGGAAAAACATCTACTGCAAGGCTTTTGGCAAAAGCAATAAACTGCTTGAATTTAAGCGAAGATGCTGAACCGTGCGATAAATGCGAAATGTGCGAGTCAATCCGCGATGGAAATCTGATTGATTTGATTGAAATTGATGCCGCAAGTAATAGAGGTATTGATGAAATACGCGAACTTAAGGATAAAATTAATTTTGCGCCTACCAGAGCTAAAAACAAAATCTACATAATAGATGAAGTTCACATGCTCACAAAAGAAGCTTTTAATGCTTTGTTAAAAACTCTGGAAGAGCCTCCTTCGCATGTTTACTTTGTTCTTGCAACAACGGAAAGTCATAAGGTTCCTGAAACAATCATTTCAAGATGTCAGAGATTTGATTTTAAAAGAATCACTAAAAAAACAATTTCAACCCGGCTTATGTATATTGCGCAGATGGAAGAGATTGAAGCCGAAGAAGCCGCAGTTGAAGCAATCGCACACAGTGCCGACGGAGGGCTCAGGGATGCAATCGGGTTGCTGGAACAACTAACAACCGAAGGCAAACTGGAATTCGAAAGGGTTAGAGCTGTGCTTGGAATAACCGGAATAACAGTAATAGAATCATTTTATAAACATCTGAAAAACAATGAAACAAATGAAGCTCTGGGTATAATTCAGGATTTATATTCTCAGGGGTCTGATTTAGTGCAATTTACAAAAGATTTTTTGGAACATCTGCGTTTGGAAATGCTTAAAGCAACTAAAAACGAAGATTCCGCGGAAGTTAGCTATGCCCTGAATACAGCCGATATATTCCAGGATGCTTATAATAAATTAAAAATAACAACAATTCCCCAGTTGCCTTTAGAGATGAGTGTTATCAAAACAACAATGCATACTGCGGATATAAGGGTAGCACCTGCAAAAGCTCAACCCAAAACGCCTCCTGTCCGCAAACATTCGGGAATAAAACCAAATAAAGCTGAAAATCAAACCGAAAAAGAAACCGAAAAAATCCCGCTTACAATAACTTATGTTAAAGAAAACTGGCCAAGAGTACTTGAGCTTATTAAAACACCTTTCGTTCGAATGAGCTTTAAAGCCGGCAAACCAATCGGAGTTGAACACAATGAAATAACAATAGAATTCGACTCGAAATTCCACCGTGAACAAGTGGATAACACCGAAAACAAAGTTGAAATCGAAAATGCAATTGCACAGATTTTTGAGGACCCTGCAAAAGTGAAATATACTGTTGCCGAAGTTAAGCTTTCAGCCCCGGCACCTGAAAACAAAACCGACCCGGATTCAAAACCGGAGATTGATGATGATCGGAAAACAATGAATGAACCGGACACTGCAGATGCTGCTCTGGATATATTCGGGGGTGAGTTGATTGAAGAGTAATTATCAATCCACCAAATCCTTTTTAATAAACATATTTATAGCTTCAAAAGTCGGATTTTTCAGATCTCCGAAATACTGGGATATCTTGTTTCAAGATGAGGAATGGGCTCGTCCCGGGTCATCCACTCTTTTGCAAGTTTGTGTGCAATATATTCAACTTCTTTTATTGTTAAAATTCTGATCATTGGCTTAATTTTTGGTTAACATATGTTAACCAAATACATCACAGGCCGGGATCATTTTATCATCTTTACAAAATCCTGTTCTTCTATTACCTCAACTCCCGATTCCTGCGCCTTCTTAAATTTAGATCCGGGATTTTTGCCTACAACAAGATAATCCGTTTTGCCGCTTACCGAACTTTGAACATGTCCGCCGGCTTCGGAAATCATTTGTTTTGCCTGTGAACGTGTAACAGATTCAAGAGTTCCGGTTAATACAAACGACTTACCTGTAATTCCCTTTTTTTCTTTTGTTTTTGTGACAAATAAAGTAACACCAACATCTTTAAACTTACTTAACAATAATCGATTTTGTTTATTTTTGAACCATTCATGGACTTCGCCGGCAACTTTTTCGCCGACACCTTCAATATTCTCAAGATCATCCAAAGTTACTTTGTCTAAAGTTGAAACCAAATCTTCGGGAGTCAGAACAATCTGATCATTCACATCAATCTCATCATCTTCTTCTCCGAATAATCTTGCCTGAGCCTCGGTTTTTGTTGAATTACGCACAAGATTTTTGGCAATAAACTTAGCCAGGTCATGACTCGATTTTTCGCCCATATATCTTATTCCGAGTCCGTATAAAAAACGCTCCAAAGAAGTATGCCGGGAATTTTGAATGGATTTGTAAACATTGTTTGCGCGTTTTTCTTTGAATAAAGGCAAATTCATAAAATCTGAAGGATACAAAGTAAATATATCGGCCCGATCTTTTATAAGATCAAAATCAATAAGTTGATCAACCACTTTCTCTCCAAGGCCGTCAATATTTAAAGCACCTTTAGAAACAAAATGATAAAAGTTCTGACGCTGTTTTGCCGGACACTCGGGATTTATACAGCGATATGCAGCTTCACCTTCTTTACGCTCCACTTCACCTTCGCAAACCGGACACTTTGAAGGAAATTTGAACTTTTTTTCATCTCCCTCACGCATATCTTTTAATACTTCCACAACTTCGGGAATCACATCCCCGGCTTTTTGTATAATTACGGTATCCCCTATTCTTACATCTTTTTTGGCTATTTCATCTTCGTTGTGAAGGGTTGCGCGGCTGATTGTTGAACCTGCAACAAGAGTAGGTGTAAGATGTGCAACAGGAGTAAGAGCACCTGTTCTGCCGACCTGAACCTGAATATCTTCAACAACGCTTGTGGCCTGCTCCGCAGGGAATTTATACGCAATCATAAAACGAGGGAATTTTGCCGTATATCCCATTTTTTTGTGCTGATCGCGACTATTTACTTTTATAACAATCCCATCAACTTCATAAGGCATTTTATCGCGCTTATCGTGCCAGCTTTCGCAAAATTTAATCACTTCATCAATTGTTTTACATTTTTTCCATTCCGGATTAGCCTTAAGTCCGAGCCTTTTGAATTCTTTTAATATATCTTCCTGAAATTTAATATCTTCTTTTTTGGAATATCTTCCTATTTCATAAAAAAAACCGTCCAGATTACGATTTGCAGCAACTTTTGGGTCCAATTGGCGTATTGTTCCGGCTGCCGCGTTCCGCGGATTAGCAAACGGTTCCTCGCCTTTTTCTTCATGCTGCTTATTTATTTTTTCAAAACTTTTTTTTGGAAGATAAACTTCACCCGAAGCCTCTATATCAACCGCCTCATTAAGTTCAAGAGGAATTGATTCTATTGTTTTAACGGTATGTGTTACATCTTCACCTTCTATACCGTTTCCCCGGGTTAATGCGCGAATATATTTTCCGTTTTGATAATGAACGGTAATGTTTAGCCCATCGATCTTTAACTCACATATAAATTCAACTTTTTCACCGGGTACAAGTTTTGTTATGCGCTCGGCCCATTCGCGCACTTCTTCATCCGAAAAAGCATCCTGAAGACTTTTTTTGGGTGTTAAATGCTTAACTTTATTAAACTTACCGGACAAAGCGGATCCGACTCTTTGTGTTGGAGAATCAGGTATAACAAGATCGGGAAACCGGTTTTCAAGTTCTACCAATTCCTTTTTTAAAGAATCACGAACAGCCTCGGACACATTTGATTTATCCAGAACAAAATATTCGTAATTGCGCTTTTTTATTTCTTCACGAAGTTTTTTTATTCTTTGTTCAGCTTTTGCTTTATTCATTAAAATTTGGTATAATATAGAGAAAAATAAACCTAAATCATTATATCAAATGGATAATAAAAAACTAGTGGATGACACTCTGGTTAACAAAGGTGTTGAGGAAAATGTTCAGCAAATGATAAATAAACCGCAGATTGATCCTACGGGAATTGATGACAGTGATCTTGAATTTATGGAAAAAGTTATTGCAATGGTTGAAAACGGCACAATAAACGTACATACTCCCGCAACTCTGATTAATAAAGAAGTTTATAATAATCTGGATGAACAGGCACAGGGAAAAACCGATTTGAATGCCGTTAATCTTCTTACCGATATACGGCAGATTAAAAATCTGTGGGATATGGGAGATCGCGAAAGCTTTCAGATTAAGAATCTGATTGAAAGAATGCGCCACACAAAGCAAAGAGTGGAAAAAGAAATCGGTGATTGTTTTATAATCTAAAAAAAATGGGGGAAACAGGAGGGCCAAAGCCTTCACAAAAACGACCTGAAACTACTCCGGAACCTGCAGCAGATGAAAAACCGACTCAAAAACCTGCGGGTGATGCTGAAAAAGCAAAACGAAAAAAAGAACAGGCAAAAGAGGAAGTAAGCAAAACTACATCGGACAAACTCAAAGAGGCGTTCGGAGGCATGGATTTTGTAGGGAGTGTAAAAGGGGTTATGGAATCGTGGGCAAATTTATGGAAGCTCATACTTAGTATGAGTGATGAATTTGATAACTTTAAATTCGAACAAGACCCGGTAAAAATGCAAAAAATTCTCACTAAATGGGAAAAAAAAATAAAGGTCCCTGAAATTGGAAATAAAGAATCACTTAAAACCTCAATTGAAAAACCGAAAAAAGACGAAAAACTCGTTGATTATCTTTACAGAAGCATTGGACTTGCGAAACCGGATGTAAGTAAAATCAAACCTGAAACAAAATCGGTTAAACTGCCTCATTTGATAATGCAATTAAAAAAATCATTGACTTATAATTCAGGCAGAAAATCCATTACGGAAAATTTTAAAAAGAAAAACCCAATATTTTTTAAAGGAGATATGGTTGTGTTAAGAGATAAATTAAGAAAAGGCGCTGATCAGTATAATGCCGGTTTTGTTGTGGCAATGAGCGGTACAAGTGTTTATATAAGAAATAATGAAAGCGATAAACCAAAAAAATACCCTGCGGCACAATTATTTGTTGCATTTCATATTCCGGGAAATAATCAAAATGGAAAAGTTCCCGAATATCCGGGGCAAAAAGTAAAGAAGAAGAAGAAAGGGTAAAGTTGACACATACATGTATTTGTATGTATAATATATTAGTAAAATAATAAAAATTATGGCTGATTCAAATACACAAAATAATCAGAATGGTGACGACCGGAAAGTTGTAAATTTAACCAATGTTCAAAAATTGGAAGAAGAATCTGCGAAAGATTCAGACATACTTGCTGCCGAAGATGAGCTTTTAGGCTTAAACAAGCCTGTTACTTCAGGGAGCCGGGGGCAGAAAAACACTTCGCAGTTTCATATACCTCAATTGGTAAAGCAGGAATATCCTGATTTGATTCCGTTAATTCTGAACACCGAATCGATGGATGACGAAGAACGCGAGTACTGGTTTCAGATTCTACCTATAATGACCGACGATCAGGTTCAAAAACTAAAAAATATTCTTGTTAATGAAAAAAAACAATTGGCTAAACTGGATGCCGAGTATGAAGCCGAGCTTGCAAAAATAAATGAAAAACACTTATCGGAATGGCAGGCCTTTGAAAACAAACAATTCAAGGAAAAACTGGAAAAGAAAGAAAAAGCCCATGAACAAAAAGAAAGTTCATTGGAAGAAGATCTGCTCAATAAACTGAGTGATCTTTAGTTTTTTATACGGGCCTTGCCAAAACTATAAGCCTTTTTAAGTTTGTACCGACAGGTGTGCAGGTTATTAAGGTTAAACGATCTTCACCTTCCTGAGTCAAAATATCCACCTGCGTAGGCAAAACAACTTTGGTTTCATACACTTCGAATTCATATCGATCCTGTTCATGATAAACATATATTTTATCGCCTATCTGAACATCATGAAGCAAAGCAAAAACATCTTTAAAACGTCCCGGATCCCACGCAAAATATGAACTGTGCCCGGTTACAACCATATTTCCTTCTTCATCCGGGAATGCGGTTTCGGGATAATGCACAACGCCGTCGCGAAGAGCCTCCTGAATCTGCTGTTCAAGAAGTCCCCAGTCACGTTTGATTAAAGCTTCAGAACTTATTGTAACAACAGGTACGTTTTTACCTATTCTCGGTATAACAATTCTTGTATCGGGCGGATTCACCTCAATATTTAAATCCGGAATTTGTTTTTTCTGGACTTCGGGATCTTTGCTTATTTTCATCAAATCATTGCTGCCGCGTATCGGAAGTGTATATTCCTGCTCCTGCTGTTCCGTTTTAAAAAAACCGAGTTTGTTTAATATCAAAGTACTATACGCATTCCAGTTCATAACAAAAAACAATACAATAAAAATTATCGCAGCACTTGATAAAAATCGTAAAAAACCCCATATTCTGTCCGCTAAACTTTCCTCTTTTAAACCTTCGGGATCATTCTGTAAAGTTTTATGATATTTTTGAACTTTTTTCTCGGAAACTTCAGGTTCTATATGTAATGTGTAATGTTTTTTTTTCGGCTTCTCTTTTGGCATAAGAAAGTTTAAAAGTGTTATATATTATACCATAACATCATCTATTATTCCACCTCCGAGCACCCTTTTTTTAATATAAAAAACAACCGACTGACCGGGAGTTATCGCTCTTTGAGGTTTTTCGAATTCTATTTTAGCTTTATTGTCCTTTTTGGTCAGAACGGCTTTTTGAGGAGGGAATCGATAACGTATACGCGCTCTGATTTTATGATTACCTTCATCTAATTCACCTTGGTTAAAAGTTAAATCGGTTATTGTGAACTTTCTTTGATACAAATCTTCATTTTTGCCCACAATCAAAGCGTTACGCTCATGGTCAAGACTAACGACATAAAGAGGTTCTTTTTCACCGCCGATCTCTATACCTTTCCTTTGGCCGATTGTAAATAATTGCAAACCTTTATGTTCGCCTATTATTTCTCCGTCAATTGTTTCAATAGGCCCTTTATTAAGTACTTTTTCATCAAAATGACGTTTTAAAAAATCTTCATATTTTTTATCCGGAAAAAAACACACGCCCTGACTTTCTTTTTTTTCCGCTGTTTTTAAAAATCCGAATTTTTTTGCTGATTTTTTAACCTGCGTTTTTGTATAAGAACCAACGGGAAAAAGAATATGTTTAAGTTTATCCTGCGTTAAAGTATATAAAAAATAGCTTTGATCTTTTATTTTATCTTTACCCATATATAAACGATATGAATTCTTTTTCTTTTTTATACGGGCAAAATGCCCCGTGGCAACATAATCGCAATTAAGCTGCTTCATTCTTTCAAGTAAAAATCCGAACTTAATATTGCGATTACACTCAACACACGGATTCGGTGTTCTGCATATTCTATATGTATCAATAAAATAATCCACAATTTGTTTTTTAAAACGCTGCTTAACATTCAAAACATAGAAAGGTATATCAAGTTCAGCGGCAATTTTGCGCGCATTATTTAAAGATTCTATTGAACAGCATTTATTTTGAGGAAAGTTTACCGATTCATCATCTTCAAAAACAGTTGGATCGCTCCAAAAATTCATGTAAATACCAACAAGGTCATAGCCTTTTTTTTTAAGCAATGCGGCGGCCACGGAAGAATCAACTCCGCCCGACATTGCTACAAGTACCTTTTTTGGCTTTTTCATTGACTTCTTATTAGTTTTATGGCATGTTTATACCCACCCTTAAGAGTACTATTTTTATCATACTTTATGTTATGACAAAAGCGCAAAATGTAAATGCAGAAAAGACTCTTGAGATGATAGTAAAAAAGGTGAAGAAATATCTTCCGGATTTTGATAAAGAAAAATTTTCAAAAGCTTATGAATTCGCACAAAGAGCTCATAAAGGGCAGCTGCGCAAAGATAACAAAACCCCGTATATATTGCACCCCCTCAAATCCGCCCATATTTTAACAAATCTGCATGTTGATGAAGACACTTTAATAGCGGCAATGCTGCACGATGTTCCTGAAGATACGGAAAAATCATTAAGAGATATAGAAACTCAATTCGGTAAAAAAATAGCATTTTTGGTTAATGGCATCACTAAATTATCAAAAGTTTACTACCGGCACGATATGGCCGAACGTCAGATTGAATCTTTAAAAAAATTATTAATACACAGTGCAAAAGATCCAAGAGTGATTTTAATAAAACTTGCGGACAGGCTTCATAACATGACTACATTAAAAAATGTTAAACCTGAAAAAAGAGTAAGAATAGCAAAAGAAACACTTGAAATATATGTACCTATCGCCAATTTGCTCGGAATCGAAGAAATCAAAAAGAAGCTTGAAGATGAATGTTTTAAACATTTATTCCAAAAAGAATACGAAAAAATTGAAAAGATATTAAATGATACAAGAATAAGACAGGAAAATATTCTGAACGAAACCAAGCGACTTATTAAAAAAGAACTTAAAAAAGAATCTGTTCAAAATTATGAAATTTACGGCAGGGAAAAAAGCAGATACAGTGCTTTTAAAAAAAGTCTGAGAAAAAACAAATCGGCGGAAGAACTTGAAGATCTTCTTGCAATAAGAATTATCGTTAATAATATAAAAGAATGCTACCTGGTTTTGGGCATAATCCATTCTTTATTCAAACCAAAACCGGGAAGATTTAAAGATTATATAGCCGTAGCCAAAGCCAACGGATATCAAAGTCTGCATACAGTTGTTTTTGGTGTAAGAGGTCAGACAACCGAATTTCAAATAAGAACCGAACAGATGCACGTTGAGGCTCAATATGGAATAGCTGCCCATTATTTTTATAAAGATGCACATCTTGAAGGAGATTTTAATGAAAAACACTCAAAATGGGCTCAAAAAATTCTTGAATACCAAAAAGCAAATTACGACAGCGAACACTTTTTGGAAGCTCTTAAAATAGATATTTTTCAGGACAGAATTTTTACGTTTACTCCCAAAGGCGATACTATCGATTTGCCAAAAGGGGCTACCGCGGTTGATTTCGCTTATTCCATCCATACGGAAGTCGGCGACAATGCTCAAAAAGCGGTTAAAAACGGTCAGATAATTCCATTAACCACCATTCTTAAAACAGGTGATGTTGTTAATATCATAACTTCCGACCAGCCTACCGGGCCAAACCGTGAATGGCTGATTTTTGCAAAAACCAACCTTGCAAAAAATAAAATACGGGAAGCTCTGCGTAAAAACAGCCGCAGAAAAAAACTGAGTATAGGAAGAAGACTCCTGCAAAAAGAGTTTGACCGCGCGGGTGTGGGACTGATTGAAAAAACTCCGAGAAAAAAAATCAGACAAATAATAAGTAGATATAAGAATGAATTTAAAACGACAAATTTCGAAGATATTTTGGTTCGTATAGGTGAAGGCTCTATAAATCCACTTGAAATCCTCACAAAGATATATCCGAGTGAAACACTGATAAGAGAGAAAAAAATGAGTTTTTTCAGAAGATTGTTCCATCAAAAAGCTTTAAATAAAAAACAGGTCAGCCTGAGAATCAAAGCCATGGACAGGATCGGAGCCGGCAGGGATTTACTTGCTATTCTAAGTGATAACGACATAAATGTTATCAGTCTTAAAATCGCACCAAGGAAATTTCAGAATAAATTTACAATGATACTTAATCTTGAAATGGAATCATATGAAAAATTCAGTTATTTATGCGAACAACTGGAACAGGTTGATGAAATAATCGAAGTTAGCCGGAGCATGAACAGAAACAAAAAAATATTCTGGGGATTAGCCGCCTTTACATTGGCAATATGGGTTATGCATCCTTTTGTCACTTATTATTTCGCAATAAATAAAATTTCGAGCATTCCTCAGAAAATAGCACTATATGGTGGCCTGGTGATGCTTATTTTCCTTGTTTATATGATTAAAAAAATCAGCAATAAAAGTTTTCCGGAATTGCGGGACTCGGGCAGTAAAAAACTGTGGGTGATTACTTTTTTGATTGGCAATTTTGCATTATTAATGCTGATTGCTGAAATATATTTTTATAAAATCCCCTCAAACTGGTTTCTCATAACAGCTTTAATAGTCTTTATATATGCTTATATAATTTCCGAATACTATTCCTACAAAAAACAAAACTAATAATTGCCTATAATCTGTCTGAGATTAAGCTTTCTTTCATATAGTGCCTTACCGATCATTGCCCCTTTTACTCCTATTCTCTTCAAAGTTTCAAGGTCGTTTTTCTCCCCGATTCCGCCTGAATAATAAACTTCCAGATTTGTCATTTGCAAAATACGATCAGGTTCATCGTAATTGGGCCCTATCATTGTACTTTCTTTCCATAAATCTTTATAAAGAACCTGCTTCACACCATAATCGGGCAATTGTTCAGCAAGCTCAATTACTCTTAAAGGAAACTTCATTTTTTTGTCTGTTATTACTTCATCACCTTTTGCTTTAATTCCCACAATTACTTTATCAGGTCCGTAAGTTTCAATTGATTCTTTATAAATGTCTTCCGCTGAAACGCCCAATACAACATAATCCATTCCCATATCAAAACATCTCTTAACTTTATCCATAGTTCTTATTCCTCCCGCGCACATTAGTTTAACATCGATTTTTTTTCTTATTTCTTTTAAAATAGGCAGATTTCTGTCATTCAAAAATTCAGAGGCATCCAAATCAACCAGATAAATTATTTTTGCACCCTGCTTAACAAATTGTTTCGCGTATTCGGTCGGTGTTTTACCATAAACCTCTTTTTGATCAATATGACCCTTGTATAAAGCAACGGCTTTACCTTCCAAAATATAAATTACAGGTACTATTTCCATTTTAATTATTAAATTTGAAGTGCATAACATCACCATCATGCACCATATAGTCTTTTCCTTCAAGCCTCATTAATCCTTTTTCTTTTGCCTGAGCTTCCCCGCAGCTTTCAACAAAATCTTTCCAATTAATAACTTCGGCTTTAATGAAACCTTTTTCAAAATCAGTATGAATAACTCCGGCAGCTTTTGGTGCTGTTGCGCCTTTTTTAACGGTCCAGGCTCTTACTTCTTTCGGGCCGGCGGTAAAAAAAGTTAACAAATCGAGAATTTCATATGATGACTTTATTAATTTATTTAATCCTGTCTCTTTTAATCCGAGTTCATTCAAAAATTCCCGTGCTTCTTCATCCGAAAATCCCGAAAGTTCTTCTTCAACTTTCGCTGAAATAGGTATTAAGATTTGGTTATCGTTAAGATCGAGCTTTTTCTTTAACTCATCGAGATCAATTGATGAAACTTCTTTTTCATGAACATTACAAATATAAAGAATATGTTTAGCGGTCAACAAATGCAGATCACGCAATTGCTCTTTTTCTTCATTCGTTAAATCCATATTAACAAGCAAAATACCCTTATGGAGGTCAGCCTCGACTTTTTTTAACAAATCTCTATATTGAATTTTCTTTTTATCTGCGGATTTAGCTTCGTTTTCGGCTTTATGAAGACGTTTTTCCAAAGTCTGCAAATCAGCGAATATTAGCTCGGCTTCCAGAATTTCACGATCTTTCTGCGGATGCACCTCGCCATGAACATGCACCACATCGGGATCCTCAAAAACCCTTACAACCTGTGCAATTGCATCACATTCACGGATATGTGAAAGAAACTGATTACCGAGACCTTCACCTTCACTTGCTCCTTTTACAAGACCGGCAATATCAACAAACTCAATAACCGTCGGTATAACATTCTCGGGATCACAAATTTCCGCCAGTTCCCGCAGCCTTTCATCCGGAACCTCAACAATACCCACATTCGGATCAATAGTACAAAAAGGATAATTGGCCGACTCAGCGGTACTTGTTTTGGTTAGAGCGTTAAACAATGTTGATTTACCCACATTGGGCAAACCTACTATTCCAATTTTTAATGACATAATTATTTTGACTAATTTACGCGATGTCTATTAAAGCATAAAAATCATTAACGCAAAAGCAAAGTCTGAACTTTCTTCCACTCATCAAGTGTAAATTGGCCTTCAGCGGTTTTCCAACTTGCGTCTGGAGCAACATAATTAATCAAGCAGCCGCATTGAACTCCCAAAAATCTGCTTATGCGGCCTTTCTCTCCCATACAAAAAGAAATAATGGGTTTGTCGATTTCTTCTGTTAATTTTAAAGGTACGAAATTGTCCTCACATTTATTGGCATAAAAAACAACTTTAGCTATATCCGCACCTTCGGAATATATCTTTTCTGCAATCTCTTTTGCTTTTTTTAAATCAGGTGTTTTTTCATAATCATGGTAAGAACCTATAATTTTACAGCTTTTGTGATTTTTCGAAAAATTTTTCAAATTTTCAATATCCAAATCAACGTAATTAAAATTCAAATCTGAAATTTGTTCCATTAATTTATTATCAGATGCATCGGTAATTTTAATAATCAAAAGATTTTTCGCTTTTTGTTTTAATTTTTCAATATTGAGATTCTGAATTTCATTAATCCATATTTCAGCCAAATCATAAAGATTCGGGACCTTTTCAAGCTTATCTGTCACCTCGGCCATTTTGTTAGCTTTGATAGAGGCGCAGATCATCTTTAAATTTGTTAAAAAATAATTTATGTTAGTAAATGATATTATTAACATATCAAATTTATGACTTCCTGGGAATTCCTACAATACTCATATTTCGGAAATACGGTACAAAACTACTTGATCGCGGTTGGTATTTTTGTTGTTTCTCTTATTGTTGCAGGTATTTTGAGTATTTTGGTCAGAAAAGTTTTGGTTAAACTATGTAAAAAAACCGAAACAAAACTTGATGACATAATTATTGAGATAATAAATAAAGTTCTTGTTTTTATTATCGTGCTTATGGGTGTTTATTTTGGATTAAGAGCACTCGTATTGCCTCAAAATATTTTTGGTGTTGTTGAAAAAACCGTTCAGGTAATATTCATTATTAAAGTTTTTCAGGGTATAACAATACTTGTGGATTTTTTTATTTCGGAATATGTTGCACGATACCTTGCAGTAAAAAAAGGCTTTGGCATAGGTCTCTCAAGACTTCTAACAAGGATTGTCAATATAGGAATATGGATTATTGCAACGAGCATGGTTTTGAATTTATTCGGATATGATATCGGTGCAATCATTGCCGGACTTGGTATCGGAGGCTTGGCCATAGCTTTGGCTGCACAAGATCCACTCGGTAATTTTTTCAGTTCGCTTTCGATAGTGGCCGACAAACCGTTTAAGGTCGGAGACTGGATAAAGTTTGATAATTATGAAGGGATCATAAAAGATATCGGCATGCGCACAACAGATATTGAAACCTTTTTCGGAACCACTCTTTCAATCCCTAACAATCACCTGGCAAAAGCTATCGTAGAAAACGTGTCAAAAAGAAGATCAATAAGAGCGGACGGAACAATTGGTCTTGTTTATGGAACTTCACCAAAAAACATACAAAAAGGAATTGATATGATTAAAGATATTCTTAAAAAAGAAAAAAGTGTTACCAATGATTTCAGAGCTTTTTTTACAGAATATGGAGATTCGGCATTAAAAATCGATTATACATATTATGTTAAAAAGCCTGAAGACTGGACTTTCTTCTTAAAAGCCAAAAATAAGATTAACCTTAGAATTAAAGAAGAATTCGACAAAACGGGGCTTGAAATGGCATTCCCTACTCAAACAATCTACTTAAACAAACAATCATAATGGATTTAAAAGAAAAGTTGCTTGAATTATTAAAAAAATCGCCGACAATGCGAAATATGGATAAACAGCAAAGAAAATTGCGAATAGAAGCAATGCTGACTTCAGATGATGAAGCAATAAAAAAGTTTATTGAAATCTTCGAAGATGAAACTAAAGAAATAAATAAAATCGAAAATGAGTTTGAACAGGGAGCTGATGAAGTTGAAAATCTTATTAAACAGGCAAAACAACTTGATGATAAAACCAACAAATTGTTTATAAAAGAAAAAGAAGAAATATCAAAAAGTACTGATCGGAAAGAAGCGGAAAAATTGCTTGATGAACTCGAAGATGCCGCTTAATTCTACTCCCAGCTGATTTTGACTTTGGAAGGTGTAATGCTCACTATTTTTACACCTGCGGGAAGTTCAATATTATCTTCATTCAATTCAACTTCAGTTTCATTTCCTTCATATTTCGATATATCAAGTTCAACATTTAATTTTGAAGAAATATTATTAATAATATCGTCACTGCCTTCCAAAACCAATGTAACTGTCATCGGATCAATTGATATACCCTTTTGGTCGGTTTTAAATTTTCTCACAAGTACCGGAAGAGTATAGGATTTTCTTGTTCCGGATATACTACCGGAATTTGTTTTTTCAACATCAATTTTAACCTTTAAACCGGGGGGACCATCTACCGATACGCCTTCAGGTAAACCGATCACTGAAACATCGAAGGTGGAATCTTCGGACAAATCGCTGACATTAATATCGGTTGTCTTAACAAAATCTATTTTATTCAATTCATCTTTGGGTCCGTTTAAAACTACATAATTCGGATCAACTGTTATAGATTTAACCCAGATATTACTATTGGGAGTTCCCGTTACAGTGGGCTTTACACCGGCAATTTTCTGATCTTTAACCGCATTGATCACTACAGTTGCTTCAATTTTATCTTCCTCAAATATAATTTCTTCGATTTTTTCGTCTTCTTCATCTAAAACCGCAACATCAAATTCACCGGTAATATCTTCATCCAGATCTGACAAATCAAGCATTAAATAGGCTTTATCAACTCCTTTCAGTATATCTTCGGGACCTTTGATCATTATTCTTTCATTTTCAATTTCAACTCCATTAACCACAAAACCTTCTTTTGGATTATTTTTTATTTTATAATCTACGGGAATTTCTTTTTCGGCTTTTTCTTCAATCTTTACTGAAATTTCAGATGGCTCAACTTTGACAACATTAATATCCGACTTTTTGGAACTAACTTCGATATCAGCTTCGCGTTCACCAATTGTAGAATCTTTAAGATCAACATAAGCATTAAAATCATCTACTGTTAAATTTTTGACTTTTTCCCTGCTGTCTATTTTCAGACGAAGTTTAACATTTCCCAAATCTTCGGCTACAACAAGATTTTCAGGAACATTAAATGCTTCAACCGGCACCTCTTCGGGAAAAGTATAAAAAGTATTTTCAGTTGCAACCACCAAAAACCAGAATATTATTGCAGCCAGCACTGCAAGCACTTTAATCTCCCAGTTTTTAAGCAGGCTTCTCATATTTTTTTCTTATTAAAAATAAACTTCTTTTGCTTTTTATTGGAACTGTAAAACTTTTCAAGGTGTTCCTGTAATATTTCCGGGGTTATATTTTTTTGCAATCTGCCATTTAATGCATAAGAAATAATTCCTTTTTCTTCGGAAACAACAATAATATGTGCATCAGTATTCTCTGACAATCCAATAGCTGCTTTGTGCCTTGTACCAAGAGATTTATCGGCATGTTTATAAGAATGCGGGAGAACGCAGCCCGCAGCAATAATTGTGCCGCCTTTTAATATAACAGCGCCGTCATGAAGAGGAGATTTTGGTTGAAAAATATTCAATAATAATTCTTTACTTACTTTTCCGTTTATTTGAACTCCGGTTTCAGCATATTCATTCAAATTAACATCTCTTTTAAGAACAATTAATGCACCTGTTTTACTTTTAGACATTTGAACGGTTGCTTCAACCATATTACTTATCTGTATATCTGTTGCTTTAATATCATTTCCTGAAAAAATTTTGGTTTGGCCCAGCTTTTCCAGACCTCTCCGCAATTCCTGCTGAAAAATAACGGGTATTGCCACTAAGATTACGGTTAAAAATCTATCCAGTAACCATGATGTGGCAAAAAGCTGTAAAACCTGACTTATAATAAATATAAAAGCAAGTATGGCAAGCCCGATTAAAATATGAATTGCTCTACTGCCTTTTATTAAAGTAAAAATATAGTAAAAAACTATAGATACAATAATAATATCAATAATCACCTGAGGTGCGGAAAACCGCAAAAGAGAAATATTTTCCCAAAAAGTTGAAGCTTCTCTTGAAATAAAAAGCAAGAAATCCGCTATTGTTTTATTAATTAAATCCATAAAAAAGCCCTACTTGTTAGCAGGGCTTAGTTTAAATCAATCCGGGGAAAAATCAAGCTTTTGCGTTTGCAGTCAGTTTTCCCGCAACCACAAATGATAATATTAAAGGTATCAGATAGATCAAATCTTCAGGTCCCGAATCCGTTAATTCACCTTCACCCTCTGTTTCGACACTTTCAGAAGCCATTACGGTTCCTGCCTGCGCACTGTCCGATTCAAAAAATACGGTTGCTTGTCCTTCTTCAACCGGTTCATCTTCATCTTCAAAATCCAGATCTTCATCTGCGGCTTCAAACAAAATATCTTCATCCGCTTCGTCATCTTCTGTTTCCGTTAAAGTTTCATCAGTTTCCTCTTCCTCGGCAAGTTCTCCTTCAAGTTCCTCTGCGGGTTCTTCCGTTTCTTCCGCTTCCGCAGTTGTTGAAAGTTCGGTTAAATCAATTGCACAATCTTCATCCAGTTCTTCGGATTCATCTCCTACACAAACTTTGCCTGTCATAAAAGGATAAAGTGAACAATTATAGTTATATACCCCGGGTTCCTCAAATTGATAAGTAAACGTATCACCCAAATTCAATAATTCACTTTCGAATTCTTCTCCTGCTTTAGATGCATCTTCAGGATCATAAGAAGTAACGGTATGCTGTACGTCTGCGTTTGCTTCCGATTCATCGTGAAGCCAGCTTACAGCTGTTCCTTCATCGATTCTTACAATATCAGGGTCAAAAGCAAAATCCTGGATTCTTACAAGCACCGTATCAACTTCTTCGGTTAATAACTGGGCTTTAAGGTCCTTTGAAGGAATCTGTGCCCAATATGCAAGCGCTGTTATTAAAACAACAAGCACAAGCGATATTACAGTTTGAATTTTTGTTTTTGTATCCATATTGTTTATTTTTATTTTAATATCGTATTATAATACCATATTAAAGCCAAATTCACAATAGGCATAAAGTGGACAATGCACCTAAATTAATGTATAATAATACAATGAAAATAAAAATTAAATATGCTGATTCAACCAAAAAAACAAAATAGTCCCGAACTACCCGGAACACTTTTTGTATTACCAATAAAAGAGATCGTTGTATTCCCCACAATGGTTGTTTCGGTATATGTAAAAAATCCCGATTACATAAAAGAAATTAACAAAAAATTGAATAATGACCAACTTGTTGGAATTGTTACCTATAAAAATCCCGATAAATCAGTACCACCAACAGACAATTTATATAAAATAGGCACAGCATGCAAAATAATACAAATAATAAAAGGGCAACAAAATGACGCAATGATATTGGTTGAAGGCATAGAACGTTTTGAAGTTAATAAATTCAAAAAAGAAAACCCGAATATTAAAGCGGAAATTCAACAAATAAATCCTTCACTCGAAAAATCCGATGAAGGCGATGCTCTTGCAACGGAAATAAAACAATTACTACAGACATCTGCATCCCTTGGCAAACCGCTTCCCGACGAAGTAATCGTTAACCTTCAGAATATTACGGATTATGAAGAACTTTGTAATCTTGCTTGTTCGTATCTGACTATTCCTTTACCCGAAAAACAATTTCTGCTTGAAATTCGCGATACAAAATTGCGGATGAAAGAAACAGTCAAACAGATGACGCGTGAAACAAGAATGCTTGAAGTAAGAGGCAAAATTCACAATGAAGTAGAAAAAGAAATGAATAAAACGGAACGTGAATTCTTACTTAAACAGGAACTCAAGGCCATAAAAAAAGAACTGGGAGAAGACGATTCCGAAAAAGCGGCTGAACAAAAAGAAATTAAACATCTCGAAAAAGAAATCAAAAAAGCGAAAATGCCCAAAGAGGTTGAAAAAATCGCTATGGATGAACTTAAGCGTTTAAAACGGATATATCCAATTTCACCGGAATATAATGTAGTTCACAATTACATAGAATGGATTTATAAAATGCCATGGGAAAAAAGCAGCAAAACAAAAATCGATATAAAAAAAGCCAGAAAAATACTTGATGAAGATCACTACGGGCTTGAAGAAATTAAAGAAAGAATTCTTGAATATCTTGCAATTTGCCAGATTCAGGATAAACCCGGAGCAACAATAATGTGTTTTGTCGGGCCTCCCGGAGTGGGCAAATCAAGTCTGGGGCAAAGTATTGCAAGGGCGCTCGGAAGAAAATTCGTACAAATGAGTTTGGGCGGAGTTCATGATGAATCCGAAATACGCGGACACAGAAGAACTTATGTTGGAGCCATGCCGGGCTCTATAATCCAAAAAATTAAAAGAGCTGGAGAAAACAATCCGGTTATGATGCTTGATGAGATTGACAAATTGGGAACAGCGCAGTTCCAGGGAGACCCTTCTTCGGCGCTGATTGAAGTTCTGGACCCTGAACTTAATTTTGCTTTTAACGATCATTATCTTGATGTGCCGTTTGATCTTTCGAATGTTTTGTTTATAACAACGGCAAATGTTCTTGATCCTATTCCTCCGGCACTTAAAGACAGAATGGAGATTATTAAACTCCCCGGCTATACAGATCAGGAAAAAATTCAAATCGCAAAAAAATACCTTGTACCAAAGCAAATTAATTTCAACGGACTTCAGAAAAACCCTTTTACAATTAAAGATGATGCTCTGGCTTATATAATAAGGCGATATACAAGAGAAGCCGGTGTTCGTGATTTGGAACGCGAGATAGGAAAAGTTTGCAGAAAAGTTGCAAAAAAAATGCTTGAAAAAAATATTAAAACAAACAGCGTGAGCAAAAAAGAAATCCCCGAACTGTTGGGTGTGGAACAGTTTTTTGAAGATATCAAACAAGAAAAAGACATGATTGGCGTTTCAACGGGCCTTGCATGGACACAGGCGGGAGGTGAGATGATATTCATAGAATCCACAAAAATGGCGGGGGAAAAAAAAAATTTTTTTAACGGCCCCCCCGGGGGGATAATAAAAAAAACCGCAAAAACCCCATTAAGTTATATAAAAACAAAAAGATCAAAAATTAAAATTAAAAAAGACGCGTTTAAGAATATTGATATTCATGTTCATGTTCCCGAAGGAGCAACACCAAAAGACGGACCTTCGGCGGGAATAACCATTGGAACATCACTTTTATCTTTATTCACGGGCAAAAAAATCAAACGTGATGTTGCGATGACCGGTGAAATCACACTTCAAGGCCGCATCCTTCCAATTGGAGGAATTAAAGAAAAAGTACTTGCGGCAAAAAGAAACGGCATTAAAAAAATAATAATTCCGGCTGAAAACAAAAAAGACCTTAAAGACATACCGAAGCAATACCTGAAGGATATAAATTTTGTATATGCCAAAAGCCTGGATGATGTTACAAAAGTTGTTTTTAAGAAATAATTGCGTCAGCTATTGCTGCGGGGTCATCAACTTTTGCTTCTTCAAGCAGTGCATTGAAGTCAAAATCTTTCATAATCTCTCTGATCTCATCTCTGAAACTTATGGTCAGAATATGTAAAGCCTGTTTTAATTCAATAATTTTTTCGGTTTCTTCTTCGATAGCGGTTCCCTGTTCCGCTTTTATTTCAAGGTCGGTCAATTGCTTTTCAAGTTGTAATTTTTCTTTTTTATATTCAGTTATTTTTAAACTTACAAATTGAATATGTTCAAAAAGCCCTTCAAAGCCCGGTAAATTGATTTTGAGATCTTCTCTTAAATCAAATTTCTTTTCGTATTCGTGAGGACGCAATCTAATACTCAATCCATTTAATTTTTTACGCTCCCGATCATAATCGACTTTTTGCGGATCTTCCAGTATTTGTGTTAAAATTTCATGATAAATGCGATGTATATACTGATATTTCATTACTATAAAGCCAATAATTGCATATCGACACACCTCATCGTGAATCTCGCGGAAAGTAGCTGTTCTGTTTTTTGCCAGGTATTGGTTTAATAAACGTACAACTTCATAATTGGAAGTAACGGCCTCGGCATACTGAACAAATGGTGCCGGCATATGTTTATTATTCTGCATTGATTCCAGAACTTTCAATATTCCGCCTTTTTTGAATAAACGAGTATTGATATTTGATACATCCTTGTGATCTTTCGGTTGCATCATTTCAAAATATTCATCGGTTAAAATACCGCCCAATTCCAGTGTGCCATTCCTGAATTCGCCATGAATGGGTTCGATTATTGTATCCAATGTATCGCTGTCTTCGGATATTTTTGATTTTATAGAGAGAATTTCATCAAGACGTTCAAAAAGTTCTTCACTCATTGCCACAAGTTTTGCCGCAGTGGCACCCGGGTTTGTCCGGCCTTTGGAATCCCTGAATTCCATTGAGGTTGAAACACGACTTGATGCACTTGCCTTGAGTTTGTTTTGAGAATTTTGCAATAAATCTTTGGCATCAACAAGTAATTGTGTCATTTTATTTTTTTCTTCAGATGATGCACTTTTCCACCTCTGAATGAAAGATATTAAAAACTGCAAATTGTCCGTAAGGTTAAGAATGGCTTTAAATTCACCAACTTCTTCAATATCATCCACTGAAATTGTGCCCTGATAATTATTTAATATATGTGTATGTGATCTTTTTGCGGAATAAATATCCCGATAAACACTGTTAATACGTCTATCAGGTGCTTTGCGTGTCACAAAAAGCTTTCCTCTGGCTTCTTTTAAAGGGACCACAAATATTCTCTTAATTTTATTCCGCCCCCTTTTAAATCTGTTTTTATGCGGGAGCGAAACAAGTTTGGCGAATAATTTGCGAATTAACTCGGAATACGCCCGCCTTTCCCTCATTCTTTCATTTGAATTCGGCTTGCTTTTGAATTCAATTCCAAAAATGTTTTCCAAAACACTTTCCTGAATCAGTTTTGCAGAAACAGGTGTATGATGATAAAAAAGCGCCAGTTGATGTAATGTTGCTGTTTTTCCGCTTTTGGGAACAAAAGTTTTATCATCGGGACAACAGCTCTCGGCAAAAATTTTTTCAGGATAATGCAACATGTCACTATATCTCTCACCTTTTTCAAGAGGCCTCAAACATGTTGCAGCTTCAGGATTCCTATATAAATCATTAATCTGCTCATTTATAATAATTTTATCAATTGTATCTAACGAAACTTCCTCGATTTCCGCATGATCTTCCTGTGATTCCGGAGCATTCTTTTTGTCGACACCGGTTTCATTTTCAATTCTTTCGGGCATACTAAAAATATTACAGGAAATAATTATATCTGCATTATACTTTCCGTCAACCTTTAATGTTTCCTGATCTTCAAGGAATTTGAATTGAGAGGGGCGGCAAGTAATTGCAATTCTTGAAATTTATAAATGGGATTCTGTGTTTGTTTATGTAGCGCGTATACGTCGGTGCGTGAATCAAGTTGGTGCTCGACGGTTTGGGATGCGGCCGTGAATTAAGTTGGTGCTCGAGGGGTTTGGTTTTTGTGGGGGGATTAAGGTGGTGCTCGACGGGTGTGGGGGCGGTGCGTGTTTTGATTGGAAGTGGATGGCTTG
>CAYFUK010000017.1:0-19987 GCA_964346325.1 uncultured Candidatus Peribacteria bacterium
GTTTTTAAAGTAATAATGTTGATTTTTTTTAAAAAAGGGTGGGACGATTAAAAAAACCCGCCAATAATAATACAGGAAAAACAGGTTTAAGCGGTTTTGCCAAAAAAGTTATTGAAAATGCAGTGAAATGCGGTGAAGAATACAATCATTCATATATAGGTACTGAACATTTATTGTTTGCTTTGGTATCACAGGATAATACTGCGGCAACAGTTATTCTCGAAAATATGAAAATCAATCCCGACGATGTTCGGGACCAAATAATACAGACTTTCGAAAAAGGCAAAGAAATGCAGAATCAATCCCAGGTTGATGGTAACGGGATGCCAATGCAGCAGAATGCACAGGCAATGAATCCTATGGAGTTCTTTTTAAACGGATTACAGGGAGTACTTGTTGGACAGGTAGAAAAAGAGGAATTTAAGAAAAAGAAAAAAAAGGACGGGAAGAAAACCAAAACTCCGGCTCTGGATTACTTTACCACTGATCTAGTGGAAGAAGCTGCCAATAGTAAACTTGATCCTGTAATAGGACGGGACAAAGAAATTAAAAGAATGGTTAGCATTATATGCAGAAAAACAAAAAACAATCCTGTTATTATAGGTGAACCCGGCGTTGGTAAAACAGCTATAGCTGAAGGTTTGGCTCAGGCAATAGCCAAAGACAATGTTCCCGACCAGCTTCTTAATAAAAAAATTCTTTCTTTATCAATGACTTCCGTTATTGCAGGTACCAAGTACCGGGGGGAATTTGAAGAACGTGTAAAGCAAATAATTGATGAACTTAAACAAATTAATAACGCAATTTTGTTTATTGACGAAGTACATACTGTGGTTGGTGCCGGTTCAGCGGAAGGCAGCCTTGATGCGGCCAATATTTTAAAACCCGCATTGTCGCGCGGAGCAATTCAGGTAATTGGCGCAACAACCACAAGTGAATACCGAAAACATATAGAAAGTGATGCAGCGCTTGAAAGACGCTTTCAGCCTATTATGGTCAATGAACCCGATATTGAAGAATCAAAAGCTATGCTTGAAGGTCTCAGAGAGAGTTTTGAGGACCATCATGATATGAATATTACCGATAAAGCCATAGATTCCGCAATATCGCTATCCGCAAGATATATTAACGACAGATTTTTACCTGATAAAGCCATTGATTTAATAGATGAAGCTGCATCCTTAAAAAGGGTTGATACAAAAAGCACAAATGATACTTCGAAAAAACTGCAGAAAGAATTGAATGGGATTATAAGAAAAAAAGAAGATGCCGTATCAATGCAGGATTATGAAAAAGCAGCCGAACTACGCAACAAAGAGCTTGAATTGGTTAAAAAAATTGAAGATGCACGCAGTGTAAAAACACCACGAAATAAACGTAAAAAAGTAAGTGAAGAAGATATTGCAAAAGTAATAGCAAGCATGACCGGAATTCCGGTAACAAAACTTGTTAAATCCGAAATGCAAAATCTTATCAATTTAGATACCAGAATAAAAAAGAAAATTATCGGACAGGATGAAGCTGTTGAAGCTATATCAAAAGCAATAAGGCGCTCAAGAGCAGGATTTGCCGACGAAAACAGACCGATTGGTTCTTTCATCTTTATGGGACCGACCGGTGTGGGCAAAACAGAACTTGTAAGAGTTTTGGCCAAAGAAGTATTTAATGATAAAGATGCGCTTATTAAAATTGATATGAGTGAATTTATGGAGCGTCACACAACTTCACGGCTGATCGGAACAACCGCAGGATATGTAGGATATGATGATGGAGGACAATTAACCGAAACTGTAAGAAGAAAACCATATTCCATAGTATTATTCGATGAAATAGAAAAAGCTCATTCTGAAGTATTTAATTTATTACTGCAGATTCTTGAAGATGGTGTCTTAACTGACAGCAAGGGCAGAAAAGTCGACTTTAAAAACACTATAATTATTCTTACTTCAAATATCGGCGCGGATAAATTAACTGAAAAAGCCGCTCCAATAGGATTCACACAAAAGTCCGATGACTTGAAAGAAGCGGAAGCAGAATATCAAAATACAAAAAATGATATTTTAATTGATCTTAAAGAAAACTTTAAACCCGAATTTTTGAATCGTATTGATAAAACAATAGTTTTCAGGGCTCTTACAAAGAATAATATTAAAGAAATAGTAAAAATACATCTATCAATGCTTCAGGACAGATTGAAATCCAAAAAAATTACTATTGAATCAACAAAATCCGGTTTAGAGCTTCTTGCTGAAAAAGGGTATGATCCAAAATACGGAGCAAGGCCCGTACGAAGAGCGATTCAGGAATATGTCGAAGATCCTCTTACAAATAAATTCCTTGAAGGTGAATTTCAGGAGGGCGATAAAGTGATAGTTACAAAAAAAGGCGATGATATAGAATTAAAAAAAGAAGTTAAATCAAAAAAATAAGAATTTTTTGTTTGCAAATTTAATATAGTTAATGTAATATTTTTTTGCTCACTTTTTTGAACAACCTTTAGGTATTGGGGCCGTTGTTACAAAATATGAGCTGTTAATACTAAAAAGGCCCTACTACAAAGGCATTATGACTACTCAAATGACTAAAATTTTTGGTGATGAAAACGAAGTAATGGAAAAACTTCTTAAAGATTCACCCGAAATTGTATTCCCCACCCCCGGTTCACTTATTGAAGGAACTGTTACGGATATTTATAAAAATAAAATTCTGGTTGATCTTGGCGGTATAAGTACCGGAATTATAGCGGGAAAAGAAGCTCACGACAGTACGGGAACAATAAAAGAGCTGGAACCCGGGGACACAATCTCAACATATGTTATTGATCCGGAAAATCCGGATGGACTTGTTGTGCTTTCATTAAGAAAAGCCAGTCAGGAAAAGAGCTGGCAGTATTTTGTCGAAGCACATGAAAGCGGTGAAATAATACAGGTAAAAGCAACAGAAGCCAATAAAGGAGGACTTTTACTTGAAGTTGATGGGATTAAAGGATTTATTCCCGTTTCACAGCTTGCACCTATGCATTATCCACGTGTTAACGGAGCTGATTCCAATGAAATTCTAAAAAGACTTAATGATTTGGTGGGCAAAGAATTTGATGTAAAAGTAATTAATGTGGACCATGAAAACGGTAAACTGATTTTATCAGAAAAGGCCGCAATGTCCGAACAACGTAACGCATCACTTAAAAAACTTAAAATCGGGCAAAAAATCAAAGGTGAAATCAGCGGTATTGTTAAATTCGGTATATTTGTTGCTTTTGACGGATTGGAAGGACTTGTGCATATTTCGGAAATCGCATGGGGACATGTTAAAGATCCGGGAGAATACGGGAAAATAGGAGATGAAGTTGAAGTACTTGTTATTGGAATTGAAGGAGAAAAAATCAGCTTGAGCATGAAAAGGCTTACTCCCGACCCCTGGCTTGAAGCAGCCAAAAACTTTAAAATCGGGAAAACCGTTGAAGGCGAAGTTAATAAAGTAACTCAGTTTGGAGCTTTCGTTAAACTTGGTGAAGATATAAACGGTCTTATTCATTTAACTGAAATTCAGGAAGAACCTTTGGAAGATGCAACAAAAGCACTTAAAGTCGGTGACAAGGTAAAAGCGAAGATTATTTCGGTAGATCCGGAAGAGCACAGGATCGGCTTAAGTATCAAAGCTTTAGAAGAAAAGACTGAAGAAAACAAAGAAGAATAAGTCACATTTTAAGCTTTTTCTTTTTTAACAAAAAACTTTACTGAATCGCGTATAGCAGGGGCTTTAATATTACTATGGCTTAAATCGGAGGTTTTAAAACTTATATCCTGTTTTTGTTTACGTGATCCGGGTTTTTTTTGCAGTAATTGTTGAAGTTTTTTATTATGTCTGTTCGGATCCTGTTGATTCTCCCGATAAACCGACCATATCTTCATTTTATCGTGCTTGCTTAATCTGCGGTAAAACTGCCTGGCTGTTTTTGTCTCTTTTCCGTAAAGTGTATCGAACAATCCCATTCCATCAAAAAAATTGGCATCTATATTACCCAAAATGCCGTTCATTGCAATGTATGCACCGCTATGCCCCAATAAATACCTTTTAATACTTTTTGTTTTATCTGCGCCTGATTCTTTGCGAACAAATTCATCAAATTTCCGAAAATTTGTTTTTTTCTGCAAAGACCACCATTTTGACTTTTCACTCTCCCCTTCCGGCATTGCAAACACAATATTGTGAGTTTTAGCTAAATCTTTTAAGCCGCTGAGAGCGTGTTTTTTGCTCCAATCGTCAGGGTTTGTTAAAAGTTCTTTTGCTTTATCGGACGGTTTACCGAATCCGTGAAAATAATAAACAATGTGTGTTGGTTTTTTAGGATCAAGCTTTTCGGGAATAAACAAATGCACATTCCTGCCATCATTAATTTCAGGATTTCTGACAGTTTTTATATTATATTCACCGCCGACTTCCTTGCTTTCATTGTTGGCGGGATCCCATTTTTCTTTTGATTTTGCTGGTTTTGATTCGGGTTCGGTTTGAGGGGCAGGTTCCTGCGATTTTATTCCCGCTGCTGATTGCCCAGTAGTTGTTGAAGGAGTATAAGCTGCAGAACTAGTTTTTTTTTGTTTTTTATCGATTATTTTTACAGGCTTTTCTTTATTCTTATTATAAACCGCTCCCGCTTTAATACGTGTTTTTATCTGCGCATTTTCATTTCGGAGCAAATCTTTATATTTTTTTGATCGGGTATCCAAAGTTCCTATAATATCCACCGTATCACCTACTTTCATTTGAATTCTTTTGCCATCTTCTAAATTAAAATATCCGATTCTGCCTCCCGCGCTGCGATCTATCATTCGTACACAAACTATTTTTTTGCCGTTTCTGTTAAGTATTATTGTTGTAGCATTGGGAGGCAATACATGCTGATAATCAAGATATTGTTTATTATTAAGCGAAGCTAAATTATCAGAAACTTTAAACGAAACAACAGATTTTTTTTCTAAAAGCGCCTTTGCTCTTATTGCAGCCAATTCAATTCTATCTCCTTTAATGTTTCCTCCAGAATCTGCTCCATTTTGCAATTGAAAAATTGATTTTTTATTAAGATCTCTGAGGGCTTTTGCCTTTTGCGCAGCAGTAACAGCTTCCAGCTTTGACGAATAAGGTTTTAAATCTTTTTCAACTTTCTCTTTCAGTGATTTGTTTTTCAGTTGTTCCTTAGCCCATTTACCCAAATCAGCGATTCTTTTTCCATTTGTATCGAGATATATTACTTTGCCGTCTTGCGTTCTTCTTGTTATTTCTTTACCGAAAATTTGTATTTTAAAATCTACGGGTTTATCTTTTTCTCTTTGTTTTACGGATTCTGAAAGTTTTTTGGCTTTTTTCTTTGCTTCTTCGGTTTTTTCGGATGCCACCTTTTTAGCTTTTTTGTTTGATTCCGGAGTTTTTGGATTATCGCTAACTAGCGGAGCTTTTGCTTTCTTTTTTAACTTCTCCTGATCTTGTTTATATCTTTCAAATGCTGATTTGGTTGTAAATACCGGTGTCATTCATATATAATTTAGTTCTAAATATTATATCAGAATTTCGCTTATTTAACAATAAAATATGGATTCAAACAAATTAAACGAGGAACAATCAAAAGCGGTAAAGCACGAAAAAGGCCCTCTTTTGATAATAGCCGGAGCCGGAACAGGTAAAACAATGGTTATAACTTCCAGAATTTTATATCTTATTAAAGAAAAAAATTATGATCCCAAGAGTATTCTGGGGCTCACTTTTACTGAAAAAGCCACCGAAGAGATGATAGAAAGGGTTGATGTACAACTCCCTTATTCTTATGAAGAAATCCCAATCCATACTTTTCATTCATTCTGCGACAAAATTTTAAAAGAAAGCGGACTTGAAATCGGACTGGATACTTCATATAAAATTTTACCTCAGATTGATCAATGGATGTTTATTAAAAAACATCTTTTTGACTTTAATCTTGATTATTACAGGCCCATGGGAAATCCCGGCAAATTTATTTCCGCTCTTGCTACACATTTTTCCAGGCTCAAAGATGAAGATATATCACCTGAAAATTATTTGAAATATGCCGAAAATGCGGAAGAGGACAAAGAAAGATTATTGGAACTAGCGAACGCTTATAAAAAATACGAAGAGCTATTAATAAAAGAGAATGTAATGGATTTTAATGCTCTGCAATATTACGTTATTCGGCTTTTTGAAGAACGTCCTCAGATTCTAAAAAATTATCAGCAAAAATATAAGCAAATAATGGTTGATGAATTTCAGGATACTAATTACGCCCAAAGTAAAATAGTTCATTTATTGGCTGAAAATCATAAAAATTTAACTGTTGTGGGTGATGATGATCAGAGTATTTACCGATGGCGCGGGGCATCCATGAGCAACATTAATGAATTCAGCCGCAAATATCCCGATGCCAAAAAAATTGTATTAAAAGAAAACTACAGGTCCTCATCACAAATACTAAATACTTCTTATGAATTGATTCAGAATAACAATCCTTACAGATTGGAAGCCACACATAACATCGATAAACATTTAATCAGCCAATTCGCTGGTAATGATAAAGTTCAGATAAACAGCTTCTCCACTTACATAGAAGAGTATAAATTTTTTGTTCAGCAAATCAATAATCTTGCTAAAGAATATAAATATAAAGACATTGTGATTCTTGTACGAACACATAATCTCGCAAAGCCCATAATAGAAGTTTTAAAAGCAAATCAGGTACCGTTTCAGGTCAAATCATCGGAAACAATAACAAGTCTGCCTGAAATCAAAGATTTAATAGCTGTTTTAAAATTCATATCGAATCCGGATGATAATCTGTCTCTTTTCAGAATATTACAAATGCCCACCCATAATCTTCCTATGGCGAGTTTGGTTTCACTTATAAACAAAGCAAAAGATAATCAAATCAGACTTTTGGAAGTTATAAGAGAAGAAGATTATCTAAAAGAAACAATCGAATTATTTGCCAACTTGGTGGAATACTCAAAAGAACACAATATTTCACAGATTATCAGTGAATTTTTAAATAAATCCAAATATATACAAAAACTGCAGGACGAAGAATCCTACGAAAACGAAGAGAAAATTTTAAATATCGGAGAATTTATGAAAATGCTTCAGGAGTATGATGCACAGCACAATGATAATAATATCTACAATTTTTTGGATTATATCAGTCTGTTGGAAGAAGCGGGCGCCCGCATTGACTCTACAATTTCAGAGATCGACCATGATGCCGTACAGATTCTAACAATCCATGCCGCCAAAGGGCTGCAGTTTCCTGTTGTCTTCATTCCATCATTGGTGCATACACGTTTTCCGGGGCGCAATATGAGTGATCCGATTCAAATTCCGGATGAACTTGTAAAAGAAGAAATTCCAAATAAAGATATGCATGTTTATGAAGAACGAAGATTAATGTACGTGGCGTGTACAAGAACAAAAGAAAAGCTTTATTTGAGTTACAGTGAAAAATACGAAGGCAATAAAAAATGGAAGCCATCAATATTCATAAAAGAATTAACAGGTTTGGATGAAGTTGAATTCCGTGAACATGAAAAAGTTGAAGAACCAAAGGAACCTCCAAAAATGATTAAAAAAGAAATGAATATCTGCCCTCTCCCAAAAAACTTAAGTTACAGTAAATTGAGAACTTTTGAGGACTGTCCTTTAAAATATAAATTCAGTTATTTATATAAAATACCTACTCCATCAGTTGCTGCTGCAAATTTCGGAACATCCGTACATGAAGCTCTGAATAAATTTTATGAATCACTTCAAAATGGCGCGGAACCCTCATTGGACTATTTAAAAGAGCTTTATGAGAAACATTGGATTCCACGTGGATATGACAGCCGCGCCCATCATAATGCCCGAAAAAAACAAGGTATTGAAATACTGGAAAATTATTATAAGTCACATGATAACAATTGGGTAATACCTGAAATGCTTGAAAAAGCTTTTAACTTAAAAATCGGAAATTATGTTTTCAACGGCAGAATCGACAGAATAGATAAACTTGAAGATGGCACATATGAGGTTATCGACTACAAAACCGGTAAATTAAAAAAGAATCAAAAACTCGACAAAGATCTGCAACTTTCGTTATACGCATTGGCCTGCCGCGATGTTTATGGAATTGAAGCAAGCAAATTGAGCCTTTATTTTTTGGAAGATAACGAGAAGCATACAACCACCCGAGGACCTGAAGAATTAGAAAAAGCAAAAGCAAAAATATGCGAAAAAACAGATGCTTTAATGAAATCCGATTTTAAAGCAACACCGGGATTCCCATGCAAATTTTGTGAATACCGGCTTATTTGCAATAAAGCAGTATAATTTTTGCAGCACCGTTCAAAACAGCGCAGCCTACATTTTGTATGGGCGAAATTTCTTGTCGATAGCGTTTACGGACTGATGCGCGAGCTCATAATGGCTTATGCAAAAGGCTTCTCGGGTCAAAGCAGTCACCCGGAACACTTGCGACGCCTGCATAGTTCACATTCGGAATCATTCCGCCATAAATTCGCGTCAACTCAAAATTCGGTATATAGTGCAAAAACTCCCCAAAGAATTGGATGCTTATAAAGCACCAAAGCAGTGACTAAAAAGCCACCGAAACTATAATTGGTACCAAAGTGCAATTTCCAAAAAGGATAAGGCATTTAGGTATCAAAATAGTTGTAAACTCATACCATATCGATACAAAATTGCTGATTGCATTCCGAAGAATGAAAGGAGCAAAAAGTTAATCTTTCCGAAGAAAGAAAACAAAATGTATCGAAAAATGGTAAGAGTGGTGCAAAACATCTGCTTCACCGAAGTGAAAAAGATGTCAGAAAGCATTCCGCATCTTCGGGGAGAAAAGGATCCTCAAGGTGCTAAGGCCTTTGGTCTTAAATGAAGGCCAAAAAGCTCCTCCCTTAAGGATCCATTTCTCCCAGAAGTTGTTGCTTAATTGATTGATTTTTAAAGATCTTCTATATTTATTTTTCTTTTGTATTTAAATAATAACATAATTAATAAAAAAAATCAAGTACTCTTTTTGCTTTTTTTTCTTTATGATTAAAGTGATGTAAAAAAAATTTATGGAAACTATCCTTATAATCACAATTCTAATATTGGCCGGTGTACTTATTGCCACATTTTTTTATTTTCAAAATAAATTGAATAAAAACAATGATGATGAATCCGGTTATCATAAAAGACTTGATGATCTTAATCAAAACATGTCCGAAAACTTAAACAATGTAACCAAGAATGTACTGAGTCAATTAAGCGAGGTTACAAAACAGGTAAATGAACGTTTAAAAGAAAACACCAGTACGGTCGAAAGGCAACACCGTTCGGTTGGCGAAAGGCTTGATGCCGCTGCTAAAGCGGTTAACACCGTTACGGCAAGGCTTTCAAAAATTGAAGAAGGTAATAAAAAAATATTTGATGTAGGTAAAGATATATCTTCGCTTCAGGAATTGCTAAAGGCTCCAAAGCTGCGGGGCGGTTTGGGTGAACTGTTTTTAAGCGATTTGCTTGCTCAGATTTTTCCGAAAGAAAATTATTCAACTCAATATTCTTTTAAAACAGGTGATACTGTTGATGCGGTTATACATGTACGTGACAATCATATAATTCCGGTTGATTCAAAATTTCCTTTGGAAAATTTTAGAAAAATGTATGAAGAAGCAGAACAAAAACAACGTTCAGCATACAGAAAAGCTTTTATTTCCGATGTTAAAAAACGTATTGATGAAATAGCGGCAAAATATATTTTACCGGACGAAGGAACTTTTGATTTCGCATTAATGTATGTACCCGCTGAAAATGTTTATTATGAAATTATTATTAAGAATCAGGAGGATAATTTAAA
The DNA here is from genome assembly GCA_964346325.1 of uncultured Candidatus Peribacteria bacterium. GTDB lineage: Bacteria > Patescibacteriota > Gracilibacteria > UBA1369 > PNNO01 > JAUVDZ01. The sequence goes on from CAYFUK010000017.1 coordinate 9,893, forward strand.
TGTAAGCAATTACGCTTTTTCAAAAAAAGTGATACCTGTTTCACCCAATACTTTTTATGTTTATCTGCAAACAATTTTAATCGGCCTAAAAGGTTTTCAGATAGAAAAACAAGCAGCGGAAATACTCACTTCCCTATCGCGCCTCAGGGGTGATTTTGAAAAGTTCAGTGATGATTATATACTTGTTGGCAAACATTTAAGCCATGCCAGAGGAAGCTATGAGAACTCTGAAAAAAGACTAAACAGATTTTCGGATAAATTAAATCATGTGGATTCTTTGACTTCAGTGGAAAAACAGCAAAATTTACTTGAATAAAAACTTTACTTTTAAGGCTTTTGCACGTAAACTAACATTCGCATTTAAGCTGACTAATGCTTTTTTTATATGTCAAAAAATATTAAAGATATTGCCGAACAACTTGGAATAACACAAAAAGAACTCAAAGAAAAAATAATTGAGATGGGTTTTGATATAAAAAAAACCGCGAGAACAATTGAAGATGATATAGCTGAGCTTATTATTGATGAACAAAAAGAAGAAAGTGCTGCAAAAGTATATGAAGAAATTTATGATAAAGAACTGGACAGAGAAATCATAAAAAAACAAAGAAAAAAAACAGCCGGAAAAGATCAGTCAAAAGATAAAAAGAAGGAAGAAGAACAAGAAAAACAATCGGAAATCACAAAAGGCAAAGCAATTGAAATTCCCGCTGTTATTTCAGTAAAAGAATTTGCTGAAAAAACCGGTTTGAATGCTGCAAAAGTTATAGGTGAACTTATGAAAAACGGTATACTTGCAAATATAAATCAGCAGATAGATTTTGATACAGCATCAATCATTGCGGAAGATCTGGGAATAAAGATTAGAAAAATAAGAGACGAAGCCTCAATTGAAGACCTTATTACCGGTAATCTTGAACAGCTCTTAAAAGAAGACGAAAAATCAGATCTTAAAGAAAGACCTCCGGTTATAAGCATTATGGGGCATGTTGATCACGGAAAAACAAAAATTCTTGATTATATAAGAAAAGAAAACGTAGTTGATACCGAAGCAGGAGGAATTACACAACACATCGGGGCGTATCAGGTTGAAAAAAACAATAAAAAAATAACATTTTTAGATACACCGGGGCATGAAGCTTTTACTGCAATGCGTGCAAGGGGCGCCAAAGCAACCGATATAGCAATTCTTGTTGTTGCAGCGGACGAAGGTGTTAAACCGCAAACAATAGAAGCGATAAATCATGCAAAAGATGCCGGCATTCCGATTATCGTGGCAATAAATAAAATTGATAAAGAAAATTCAAATCCCGAAAGAGTTAAAGCTGAACTTGCTGAGCACGGACTTCAGCCCGAAGACTGGGGCGGCAAAACTATTATGGCGCCTGTTTCAGCGATTACAGGTGAAGGAATGGACAATCTGCTTGATATGATCCTAATTGTGGCTGAAATTGAGAATTTGAAAGCGAATCCGAACCGTGAAGCTGTTGGAACCGTTATTGAATCACATCTTGATAAAAATCTGGGACCTGTTGCAACTGTTCTTATAAATACAGGTACTTTAAAGATTATGGATAATGTGGTAATTGGAGAAACTTACGGAAGAATTAAAGTTATGAAAGACCACGCAGGTAAAAATATTAAAACAGCGGGCCCTTCGACACCTGTTTTAATTGCGGGTTTATCTGCCGCGCCGCACAGCGGAGATATTTTACAGGTTGTAAAAGATGATAAAACCGCAAGAAATCAGGCTCAAAAAATCTCTTTGATAAAAAAGAAAGAAGCAGCGGGTAACATGGCGTCAAAAGATATCATCTCGCAAATTGTAAGCGGCAAACTTAAAACTTTAAAACTTGTTATTAAAGCGGACACAAAAGGATCGCTTGAAGCTATAATGCAGGCTCTTGAAAAAATAAAAGATGAAGAAGTAGCTGTTAAGGTGATTCATTCCGGAGTGGGAAATGTTACGGAAGGTGATGTAATAATGGCAAGCGCAAGCACGGGTGTTGTTATCGGGTTTCATGTTGATGTACCCGCTCAGGTGGAAAAAACCGCTGAACGCGAAGGGGTTGATATTTTGAAATATAAAATTATTTATAAACTTATAGAAGATATAACAAAGTTACTTGCGGGCTTGATTGAACCCGAAATTGTTGAAGTTGAGATAGGGAAAGCCGAAGTTAAACAAATCTTCTTTTCCGGTAAAAAACAAATGATAATCGGTTGTAAAGTTACAAACGGCAAAGTGCAAAAAGGCGCTAAAGCAAGATTGATAAGGGACGAAGAAACAGTTGAAGAAGTTGAAATCGATCAGTTAAAAAGAGTAAAAGAAAATGTGGATGAAATAAAAGCCGACAGTGAATGCGGAATCAAATTAAAAGGAAGACACGATGTTCGGGAAGGTGATATAATTGAAGTATTCAAACTGGAGAAAAAGATACGAACTTTATAAAATATGAAAAAAATCAAATTACATAAACTACCGTTATTCACCGATGAAAAAGGTCAACTTGTTCCTGTTGAACTTAAGGAATACATACACTGGGAACCTAAGCGGATTTATTATGCTTTTAATAATAAAAAAAATCGCGGCGGACACGCGCACAAACTCGAAAAAGAGCTATTTATTTGTGTAAAAGGGTTGATAACGGCAAAAGTACATGATGGCGAAAAATGGTATGAATATAAACTTGAAGCACCGGGTGATGCAATATATGTTGATAATATGATATGGCATGAGTTCACAGATTTTTCAGAAGATGCTATTCTGTTAGCTGTATCGTCGACAAATTATAATCCGGAAGATTATATTCGCGACTTTGATCAGTTTTTAAAATTGAGTTCATCCGCTTAAAAAACGGACTCACGCTTACGCTCGCGATAAGTTTTCGTTCGCGAGATACTCACTAACGTTCGTATCTGATGAAAAAACTACTTGTTACCGGCGGTGCCGGATTTATAGGTTCAAATTTCACTCATTATTACCTGGAAAAGCATCCCGAAGATATGGTAATTGTTTTGGATCGCCTTACTTATGCGGGAAATATGGATAATCTTAAAAATCTTGATAATAATGAGCGATTTTGGTTTATGCTCGGGGATATTTCGGATGTTCCGATGGTTAATAAACTCTTTGAAAGAGAAAAATTCGACACTGTTGTAAATTTTGCGGCAGAAACACATGTTGACAGAAGCATTGAAACTCCGAGCGCATTTACAATGACGAATATAGTGGGCACTCAAACTCTTTTGGACGCATGCCGCGAACACGAAGTATCAAGATATCATCAAGTTTCAACCGACGAAGTTTACGGTGATCTGGGGCTTGATAATGATGAAAAATTCAGTGAAAAAACTCCTTTGGCACCAAACTGCCCTTATGCGGCCAGTAAGGCGGCCGCCGACTTATTGGTGCGTTCTTATTACGAAACTTATAAACTTCCTGCAACAATCAGCAGATGTTCAAACAATTACGGACCGTACCAGTTTCCCGAAAAATTAATTCCTTATTTTTTCAGGCTTGCTTCTGAAGACAAAAAACTGCCTGTTTACGGAGACGGCAAAAATGTGCGTGACTGGTTGTATGTTAAAGATCACTGCAGAGCAATCGATATGATTCTCGAAAAAGGAAAAAAAGGTGAAGTTTATAATATCGGAGGAAATTTTGAAAAATCGAACCTTGAAATAACAAAAAGAATTCTTAAATTTTTAGGAAAAGATGAAAATATGATTAAGTTTGTTGATGACAGAAAAGCTCACGACAGACGTTACGCAATAGATGCCGCTAAAATGAAAAATGAGGTCGGCTGGGAGCCGCAGGTAACTTTTGAAGAAGGTATTGCAAAAACTTTTGACTGGTACGAAACGCATAAGGAGTGGTGGCAAAAACTTGTTGAAAAAACAAAAGAACGAGTGCACAAAGAAGAAAGCGACAAACCTCTCCCAACCTCAAGACCTTAATTTAACCTTCTAAGATGCGATATTCTAAATTTTTTGGCCGAACAAAACACGAAACCCCGCATGACAGCAACAGTATTAATGCCGAACTTTTAACCAAAGCGGGATTTATAGATAAATTATCTGCAGGTATTTACAATATGCTTCCGCTTGGTATGAGATCAATGCACAAAATAAATAATATTATAAGACAAGAAATGAATGCGGTCGGAGCACAGGAAATACTAATGCCCGCTTTACACCCTATTGAAAACTGGCAAACTACGGGCCGTCATCTAACAATGGATGATATATTATACAGAACAAAATCAGGTGAAAAAGATTTTGTTTTGGGTCCGAGCCATGAAGAAACAGTAACTCCCCTGGCAAAAAAACAAATTCAGAGTTATAAAGATTTACCTTTATGTGTTTATCAGCTTCAGACCAAATTCAGAGACGAACCCCGTGCAAAATCGGGATTACTCAGAGGCCGTGAATTCGGCATGAAAGACATGTACAGTTTTCATACTTCAGAAGAAGATCTTAATGAATATTATGAAAAAGTTATTGAAGCTTATTTAAACGTTTATTCAAGATGCGGACTTGATGCTTATGTGATTGAAGCTTCCGGAGGGGCATTTACCGATAAAATATCGCATGAATTCTCTATAAAAACCGGAGCGGGTGAAGACACAATGATTCTATGCCCCGGATGTAAATTTGCGCAAAATCTTGAAATAGCGAAAGGTAAATATGACAATCCTTCGTCGGATGAAAAAGAAGAAGAAAAAGAACTTATTGATTTTGAACGTGAAAAAACAATTAAAGCTGCAGCGGAAGGCCTTGGAATCGATGAATGGCGCGTACTTAAATCGGTTGTATATATGATTGAAGATGAAGGACCTGTGGCTATTTTGATACGCGGAGATTTCAGTGTGAATCCCGACAAAGTTGAAAAATACTTTAAAAAACGTGCCAGACCCGCAAACTCAGAAGAATTAAAGGAATACGGACTTGTGCAAGGTTTTATATCACCTGTTATGGCTGATGGCAAGCCAAATGATAAAATTGCTTTTATAGGAGATTTTTCAATAAAAGAAATGAAGAATTTTGAATCCGGTGCGAATGAATTAAACAAAGACTGGAAAAATCTCAATATGGGACGTGACTTTGAAGTAAAGGATTTTGCTGATTTTGTAGAAGTTAAAGGCGGGTTTATATGTCCTCAATGCGGCAAGCAGCTTGAAGAAGAAAAAGCTGTTGAAGCGGGTAACATTTTTAAACTGGGAACCAAATACAGTGAAGATTTTGATTTAAGTTTTACTGACAGCGACGGTAAAAGAAAACCGGTTATTATGGGATGTTACGGAATAGGTTCAACAAGACTGCTCGGAACAATTGTTGAGGCTTCGCATGATGATAAAGGAATAATATGGCCCAAATCGGTTGCTCCTTATCTTACACATTTGCTGACAATCGGAGATGATGATGAAGTTCAAACAATGGCTCAAAAATTATATGAAAATATGAATAATGAGTGTATCGAAGTCTTATTTGATGATCGTGATGCGGGACCGGGACTTAAATTAAATGATGCCGATTTAATCGGTTTACCATTACGAATTGTTGTAAGTAAACGGACAATCGCCGAAAACAGTGTGGAATGGAAAGAAAGAGATAAAAAAGAAGCGGAAAAAATTAAAATCGATGAAGTAATTGAAAAAATTAAGGAATTTGCAAACAATTAATATGAAGATTCTGCTTATAGGCAAAAACGGACTTCTTGGTACCGAAATTAATTCTGTTTTTAAAGATTCGAGATTATTCGAATTTTATTCAACCGGTCATGAAGATCTGGATATAACCGACAAAGATGCCGTTTCGCAAATTTTACGCGATTTTAAGCCGGATTTGGTTATAAATACGGCAGCTTTTACTTATGTTGATGAGTGTGAAGCAAAAAGCAATTTTGTTATGGAAGTAAATGGTAGTGCAAATGCTTTTCTTGCAAAAGCATGCAATGAAATCGGTGCATATTTAATGTACTTTAGCACGGATTATGTTTTTGATGGCACGAAAAAAGAAGGCTACAAAGAAGCTGATATCCCCTCCCCCATCAATGTTTATGGAGAATCGAAACTTCTGGGTGAAAAAGTTATTCAGGAAAACACGGATAAATTTTTTATTATAAGAACATCGTGGCTTTTTGGTATGCACGGCAAAAATTTTGTTAAAACAATGCTGGAATTGGCAGAAAAAAGAAAAACCGTTTCGGTTGTAAATGATCAATATGGTAAACCAACATATACTAAAGATCTTGCAAACGGAATTTTAGATTTTGTTAAAAACGCTTACACAAGCGGAATCTACCATTTGGTTAATGAGAATTCTACAACGTGGTTTGATTTTGCAAAAAAAATATTTGATTTAAAAAAAATACATGATATAGACTTAGTAAGCATTAAGTCCGATGAAATTAAGCGGCCGGCAAAAAGGCCCGTGATTTCAATTCTTCAAAACACCAAATTGCCTCATTTGAGGCCGCATGAAGAAGCTTTAAAAGATTATCTTAAACAATTATAAATAATGAAAGGTGTAATACTGGCCGGCGGGCAGGGCAACCGCTTAAAACCACTTACAGAATCGACCAATAAGCATTTACTGCCGATTTATAACAAACCCATGATATTTCACCCTTTAAATACACTCACAAGTGCGGGAATAAAAGATATTTTGGTTATTTCCGGCCCTAAACATGCGGGATCTTTTTTACAGCTGCTTGGTGACGGGCATCAGTTCGGATGCAATTTGCAGTTCAGAGTGCAGGAAAAAGCCGAAGGTATTGCTCATGCTGTCGGATTGGTTAGAAATTTCACACAGGATGAAAATTTTGCTGTTATTCTGGGTGATAATGTTTTTGAAGATGATTTGAGTAAAGAAATAAAAGCATTTGAAAATAAAAAAGGTGCTCATGTTTTTATTAAAGAACTCGAAGATGCTTTCAGATTCGGCGTTGCGCAGCTGGAAGGAGACAAAGTTACAGGAATCGAAGAAAAGCCCAAACAGCCAAAAACCAATTATGCAGTAACCGGTTTATATTTACTTGATAACCGGGCTTTTGACATAATAGCCGGGCTATCGCCTTCTTTACGCGGTGAATACGAAATTACCGACGTAAATAATGCTTATATCAAAAAAGGTGAGTTAACAGCAACAAAACTTAAAAAAAGATGGAGTGACGCGGGAACTTTTGAAAGCTTGTTCAGGGCGGGAGTAATAGCACGTGATATTCATATAAAAGAATATTATGACCGACGTAAACAGCGGGATTTAAAAGAGAAAATGCCAAAATATTCAGAAACCCCAATCCCAAACAAATAATAAGTATGAGAAAAAAAATATTTGTAAGCGGTTCTATTGCATATGACCTTATAATGCAATATAAAGGAAAGTTTTATGATACTTTGCTTAAGGAGCATCTTGAGCACCTGAATATTGCGTTTACGGCACATAATAAACGAATTCATTTTGGCGGCTGTTGCGGAAATATATCATATAATCTTAAATTGCTTGATGTAAATCCCCTTCCGTACGGCATGGCCGGAATGGATTTTGTTGATTATGAAAAATGGCTTAAAAAAAACAAAATTTCCACAAAACATATTGGCCGGGTTAAAGACAATTATACTGCAACCGCATATGTTTTAACCGATGACACAGAAAATCAAATTACCTTTTTTGCACCGGGAGCCATGGAAAATAAAGAAGCGGAAATAGAATTAAGCGAAGTGGATTTTCTTGATATCGAACTGGCGATTCTTTCTCCTGATATTTGTAAAAGAACCGTTAAACTGGCGGAGCAATTAATTGAAAATCAAATACCTTACATTTTCGATCCTGGTCAGATGACTCATGCTTTTGAACTTTCAGATCTTAAATTTTTACTAAAAAACGCTTTCGGTTATATCGCCAATCACTATGAAACCGGAATTCTGTGCAAAAGATTAAATTACAATATTGAAGATATAGTTAATAAAGTACATATATTTGTTGAAACTTTAGGTGAAAAAGGCGCAATCTTACGTCAGATGAACCAGGAGGACAATATTCCCATAGCAAAACCAAAAGAAATTGTCGACCCCACGGGCTGCGGAGACGGATTCAGAGCGGGATTCCTTTCAGGTATAATCAAAGGATATGATTATGTTAAATGCTGCAAGATGGGTGCCCTGTTAAGTACCTATGTAATCGAAAACAGCGGAACCCAGGGGCATAAATTCAAAATGAAAGAATTCGCAAAAAGATTTCAGGAAAACTTTAATGAAACTTTATAAAAGTTCTATAAAAGAATAACCTGTTTAAAGCTTTATTCTGTGGAAAAGGCGGGTAGGAAGCAGCCGGCACTTTGCATGCCGACTGCCCCACTACCCAAAATAAATACCTCTCTTTACCGGTGAATCCGGGACTGGAAGGGGGGAAAGGCTGGGATCTCCGGCAAAAAGAACCGCAGATCAGCTTCAGCGCAGCACACCCAGGACGAAGATTTCGCCCCACTGGCCCTCCTCGAAGTAGAAACTTCGGGACGAACCGCGGGGTTCGAAGAAGTTGTCCTCAAAGGCATTACTGCACCCTTGGTTGATCATGTCCAGCCCCATTCCGCAAATGAACGCGGAGGAGCTGTATTTGAAACCCTCGGCCTGCGCCAGGGACTCGGGGAACCTCTCCACGTGCCAGTACGCCGGCAACATGTAGAAGTTCCTGAGCTGCATCTCGAACGTCCAGAAGGACCACTGGTCCTCCGGGGCTTGGTTGATCGTGTAGAGGTCGACGTTCACGTCGGCCTCTACCCAGAGCTCACTCGAAGCCGAGATGAGGAACACGCTAGGAAGCTTCAGGTTGAAGTCATAGCCGGCGTTCTCCCCACCGCAATCTTCGATGGTGAGCAGGGGGCCGAAGAACGGTTCTCCGGTTTCGATCTGCGCCCAGACCGCGAGCTGGTCCGAAGACCTTGCTCGGATCCGGAAGGTGGTGTTCTGCGGAGGCACCGTGTCGTTCTGGTTGTCGTTGTTGGTGTCGTTGTCGTTGTTGTTGACGTCGACGTTGTTGGTGTTGTTGTTGTTGCTGTCGTCGTAGCTCAGGTGCTCGTTGCACCCGGTCAACGCCATCAGCAGGCCGATCATCATCATCATCGCGATCATCATCAAGGTTTTCATAGCTTTCCTCCTTTGTTTGTCGATTTTTCCAAAAGTTGATGAACCCTGTACTGCCAAAATATTGCTGTTTTTTTTTACAAAACAGGGCTCATCATAAGCTTTAAACAGGTTTTCAAGGAACATCTGACCCTAAAATAATCGACATCAATGCAAAGTGCATAACCGATTATATTAAATCGGATCAAAATATATTAAACTATCGAATTTTTTAATAACATGATTGGTCTAAAGGATTGCAGGTTTTTGGTATGCTCTGATTGTTGAAATTATGACCTTCGGAACAAGTACCTGATCCGCATTGTCCGGATGTACCGGTACCGCATAAGGATCCTGCTGACTGTGGACAAATATGCTCCCAATCAATACAATCGTCATGTAAAAAACAAGTAACATCTTCACATTTAGTTAACAAATCATTGTTAACATCTGCTGAAAAACTGTTACAGTCTTCAACAACTGCCCCGCAAGTTGCAGTTACCGAGCAAGCTATATCCTGACAATCAGTATATCCATTTCCATTATCATCTATACCGTTTGTACAATTTATCTCCCATTCATCACCATAACCACATTTTGTAAGAGTATTCTCGTAGCCATTACATTCAGGAGCTTCACAATCGGTATAACCATCTCCGTTATTATCTATTCCATCATCACAAATTTCAGGACATGCAGAGTTTCCTATACAATCCGAATCAAAGCAATCTACATCACCGTCTCCGTCATTATCACCTCCGTCATCACAGCCTATCTCAGTGGAAGCACATGTTATCCCACCCGGACCGATTTGTCCATCGCAGTCAGCATGATCTGCGCAATCTACATCACCGTCTCCGTCATTATCTATTCCATCATCACAAATTTCAGGATCAGGTGCTGCATCCGCGTCGGGATTCGATGCATCGGCATCGGGATTCGATGCATCCGCATCGGGATTCGATGCATC
>CAYFUK010000017.1:20087-21669 GCA_964346325.1 uncultured Candidatus Peribacteria bacterium
GCATCGGGATTCGATGCATCCGCATCGGGATTCGATGCATCGGCATCAGGGTTTCCTGCATCGCCTCCATCCGGTCCGCCATCCAAACTTCCGTCATCAACCGGTCTTGCATCATTTTGAGGTGGTTTTAAACCGCCGGTATCAAAAGTACAATTTGCAGTAGTAGCTCCACCAATAACAAATAAAGCAGCCAGAGCAAAAGGTCTGGTGATTTTTCCCAAAAAAGAATTGGGATTCAAACGAAATCCCGGCTTTTCTAAAGCTTTTTCATTGATTTCAATATTTCTATCTAATTTTGACATAATATAAATAATTAATTATAAGAGTTAATTTTACGCTTAATCAAAAATTTGTCAAGTCGTGTTTTATCATCAATATATAAAACTCAATTAAGACAAAATAATTACATAAATGTATCTGAATTCTTCTATGGGAAAGAGGCGGGATCACATTTTGTGACCCCGCCTCCTAAAAGGTAGGACAATCAGTTGCGGAAGGACGACTACCTCACGTAGTCGTCGTAGCAGGAAGATGTCATGGGCCGGCACCACTGATCGCCGTTGTAATCGGCTTCAGATCGCTGACCTGTTCCGCAGGTGCCGGAAGTTCCGGTACCGCATAGAGTCAACGGAGATCCAGTGGTCAACTGATCCCATACGATGCACATAGGATGGTTGCGGCAGTCGGCGTCTAAACAGTCCGAGTAGCCATCGCCATCTTCATCTCCACCTGTATCGCAGTTCTCAGCTGTAGAGAAACCGCAATCAGGTGAGAGTGTGCAATCCGGGTCAACACAATCGATCTGACCATCACCGTCGTTGTCGATGCCGTCAGCACAAAGGAATTCCTGAGGCTGATCATAGGCACAGATAACTCCGGGGCCGCCGATGCGCCCGGCACAATCTTCGTCTTGGCAATCGACAAGACCGTCGCTGTCGTTGTCGATGCCGTCGGAGCAGTGTTCCGTGACGCCGATGCAGAAAGCCGAAGCCCAGCATTCGGAGTCAAAGCAATCAACTGCGCCGTCTCCGTCGTTGTCGGTGAGATCATTACAGACCTCTCCGGCAACACACGCGGGATCTCCCACGCACTCGGAGTCATTGCAGTCCACGAGACCATCGGCGTCATCGTCGATGCCGTTGTTGCAGATCTCCGGACAGGAAGAGGAAGAGGAGCAGTCTGGGTCGGCGCAGTCCACAAGGCCGTCGCCATCCTCATCCACCCCACCAGAGCAGACCTCCTGACCCGGGGTGCATGACGGATCAGTCACACACCCCGGATCATTGCAGTCCACCAGTCCGTCGCCGTCGTTGTCAACGCCGTCGGAACAGTTGTTGCTGGCGGGGCCTTCTAAGGGTTTGACACCTCTTGGCGGCAAATTGAATCGCATCCGTCTCCGTCTGCGATATTGCCGTCGTCGCACTCTTCTCCGAGGAGGATCTGTACGACGCCATCGCCGCAGTACTCCATGATACAGAGACTACTGCAGCCGTCCCCGTCAACGATGTTTCCATCGTCGCACTCCTCGACAAGAAGCACCTGGATGATGTGATCGCCACAGTACTCGTTCTGGCAGGAGGCG
>CAYFUK010000018.1:0-21157 GCA_964346325.1 uncultured Candidatus Peribacteria bacterium
TTATATAATACACTTGATTTTAGATTTGTTTAATATAAAATTTGAATCTAATATTTAATTTTTGATTTAATATGCCAACTAACCGGAAAAGACTTTTAAGACTTTACTCGGAACGCGAAACGCTGATCAAGGAAAGAGAGCCGTTTGATAAAATAATCGATGCCGTGAGTGAGGAGAATCCCCATGTTAATAAAGCGGTGAGAAAAATAAACGAACGTATACGCAAAATTAATGAATTGATTGAAGAAGGCGAAAAACCACAATTTTAATATAAGTTAAACCTTTTTAAACTTATGCCATTAAAAATCACCCCTTCACGCAGGACGGAAAACGTTACATATGCTGTTCGCGACATAGTTGTTTTGGCAAATAAAACAGCGGCAACAGGCAAAGAGATGATGTGGCTTAATATAGGCGACCCATTAAAATACGATTTTGAGACACCAGGGCACATGATTAAAGCCGTTAATAAAGCGATGCTCGAAGGTTACAATGGCTATTCCGCTTCAAGCGGAACAATCGAAGCGCTCGAAGCTATCAAAAAACGCGCAAAAGAACAGAGGATTAATAATATTCATGATATTGTTATAACCAATGGAGGCAGCGAAGCAATTGAAATCTGTTTTACTTCAATTTTAAATGCCGGAGACAATATTTTAACTCCTTCACCCGGTTATCCGTTATATGAGGCAATTGTTAACAAGCTTGAAGGAGAAGAAATTCAATACAGATTGGATGAAGAGAATGACTGGCAGCCCGATATCGAAGACATGGAATCAAAAATAAACGAAAGAACAAAAGGTATTGTCCTGATTAATCCCAATAATCCGACGGGATCGGTTTGCAGCCGCGAAACTTTGCTTAAGATAATCGAACTGGCGCGAAAGCATAATCTTGTTATTTACAGTGATGAAATATATGATCGATTAATTTTTGACGGGGGTGAACATATTTCAATAGCGTCACTTGCAAATGATATATGTTTTATTACTTTTAACGGAATTTCAAAAAATTACATGGCTCCGGGCTGGAGGATAGGATGGGCGATTATAAGCGGACCGAAAGAAATCTGCTGTGAATATGCAGAGGCGATCAATAAATTCACCCGTGCGCGTTTATGCTCCAACCATCCCATGCAGTTTGCGATCAAGGCCGCCCTTGAAGGGCCTCAAAATCATATTGAAGAATCGATCGAAAAACTTGAAAAAAGACGCAATATCTGTATGGATATTCTTAACGGAATCGACGGCATAAGTTGCGTTGCGCCAAAAGGATCTTTTTATGCTTTCCCTAAAATCGAAGGTGAAATTGATGATAAAAAATGGGTGGAGGGATTAATTGAAGAAACAGGTGTTGTTACGGTTCACGGTAGCGGCTTCGGGTGCCCCGGACATTTTAGAATAGTTTTACTTCCGGACGAGAAAACACTTGAGAAAGCCTGCAACAGTATCTCGAAATATCAAATGGATAAATAATGCTTTTATCATTAAAATGTCATTAATTGATTTTTAACCTGTTGCAATGCTCGAATGTAAAAACCATGATTTTCCTGAAAATCCCGATACTAATCAAGAAAATCCGGATTCCCTTCAGTCCCGGAATGAACTGAAAAGTATTTTGAATGATATAAATCACATAATATTAAGAATCGCAAACAAAGACGCTAAATCCGCAAAATTAATAGTCAAAAATGTCGATAAAATCGAATCGGCAATACAAAACAACTCAGAGAGAGAAGACCTGGAAATTCTATTAATACGGGTTCGGCTTCAGATACAACATTGTGATAATCTTTTCGGGGGTCATGAAACATCGGCTTCGCATTTCTGCAATTATCTAATAAATAAAATCGATGAATTTCTGGAACCTTAATCTTTACATTTTCACCTTCTATAAGTAGACTTCTCTATGCAATCCGCAGTTTTATTAAGGAGAGGTACTCAAGTGGCTGAAGAGGCGGGATTGCTAATCCTGTAGGGTTACTTATGTGGCCGCGGGGGTTCGAATCCCCCCCTCTCCGCCATTATTAAATCAATTGTTTTATGAATCCAAAAGAACCTTTGCACCCTCCCGTCCATTTTGAAATACCCGCAAGTGATATTAAAAGGGCTTCCAATTTTTATAAAGAATTATTCGGATGGGATATCAAATCGGCGCCGGGCTTTGAAGATTACAGCATAATTTATACACTGCCGGTCGACGATAATAATATGCCGAGAGGTTACGGTATAAACGGCGGAATGATGAAACAGGAAAATTCCGAAACGGGAATAATCAATTATATTAATGTCGAAGATATCGATAAATATCTGGCAAAACTCGAAGAGCTCGGCGGTACGATTTTAATGCCGAAAATGCCGATTAAAGGTATAGGGTGGAATGCTGTCGTGCAGGATACCGAAGGCAATACATTCGGAATGATGCAAAATGATAAAAACGCGGAATAATGTCTAAAAAAAAATCAAAAAAAGAACAACTCAGGCAGGAGCTCGAAGAAAAAAAGAAGGCTCTGGAAGAACTCGAAGCTGAAGCAAAAGAAGCCCTTGAAAAAGAAAAAGAAAAAATAGATAAAATCAAAACCGAAAAGCTTAAAGAAGTGGATAGAACCAAAGACAAAGCAATAAAAAAACTTGAAAAAAAGGTTAAAGATATATGGAAAGTATTCAGAAAAAGACGCAGGGAAATCAATGCAGAAGCTGAAAAGGCGGAAGAAGAAGCCAGAAAAGACAGCTCAAAAGAAGTAAAAAAAGCAAGAAGAGAATTGATGTCGGTGAGAGCGCGTGTTTATTCGCGGCGCAGAAAATTTTTTAATTTTTTGCGGCTGGTCGCCGTTATCTATTTTTTTATTTTATCGGTGATAATAATTAAAGAAGTTGCACTCGAACTTGGAGAGGGCACCGTTAAAGCGATTGCAAAAACCGTTGATAATGATTTCAGTGCATTCGGTGCGGGATGGCTGACCACCGTGATTGTACAATCGGGTTCCGTTATTGCCATACTTGTAAATTCCCTGGTCGGAGCGCAGGTATTCAACTTTGAAACAGGCTTTTATGTGCTTCTCGGAATATGGCTCGGCAACCCTTTAACAGCGGTTCTCGCATCAATGGTTATCAAAACCAAAGATAACTGGCAATTAAGAAGAGGTTTTGAACTCGGACTCGCCAATGTTATTTATGCAATATATCTGACTCTTATTGTAATAATCATCGAATTAACCACCGGTTTGTTTACCGGTGCGGGAGAAGCTGTCGCGGGCTGGGCACAAACAGTGCCCACATTCAGGGAAATTCCGGATTTGTTATCGGTCATTACGGATCCTTTGCTTTATCTCGTGAGATTTGACGCATGGCCCATACCGATATCGGCGCTCGCAGGTATTGGAATTTTGATATTCAGCCTTGGAAGAATAGGAAGAAGTGTTTTTATATTTTTGGGCGGCCGCAGACATGCCAGGGCGATAATGGAAAGATTTTTGGGTAATCACTGGAAAGCTTTTGGAATCGGCCTGGGCTTAACAATAATTATTCCGAGTGCATCACTTTTAACTACAATTCTTGTGCCGCTGGCAGTGGCGAAAATAGTTAAATTAAGGCAGGCGATTCCGTATATGATAGGAAGTTCCGTTGCCACTTTTCTTGATGTTCTGCTTGCGGCATTTGCAAATTCACAGCCATATGCGATAGCGGGAGGAGTTGTGTTATCAATGATTGCGGCTTTGGGAGTAATATTTATGTTTGGAAATGTGGGTTCGCGACTTGTTTACAAAACCACAAAATATTTATCCGGGCATGTGATTAAAATGAGAAGAAGAAACATACTTAAATATATAGCCGGATTCATACTGATTCCGGCATTACTAATAATAATCTTTTAAAAAATGACCAAACAAATAAAAGTAGGGCAGATTTGGAAAAATAAGGCAACAGGAGAACTTGTAAAGGTATTGAAAGTCGGCTCAAGTTTGATTAGAGTTATTGACCGGGAGGGAAATGATTACGGCACCCAGCAAAATGTTGACAAAGATGTCTTATTAAATAAATACACTTTTTATAAAAATGCCTAAAAAGCCGCACAAGTTAAAGAAAATCTTAGTCCTCGGATCGGGAGCCCTGAAAATAGGGGAAGCGGGGGAGTTTGATTATTCGGGTGCGCAGGCAATTAAAGCATGCAAAGAAGAAAAGATTAAAACCGTTTTGGTAAACCCTAATATAGCCACCAATCAGACTTCAAAAGAACTTGCTGATAAAATTTACTTTTTACCTGTAAATGCCTATTTTGTTGAGAAAGTAATCAAAAGAGAAAAGCCCGACGGTATACTGCTTGCCTTCGGCGGGCAAACTGCTTTGAACTGCGGCGTTGAATTATATGAAAAAGGAATACTTAAAAAATACGGGGTGAAAGTTTTGGGAACACCGGTTGAAACAATACAAAATACGGAGGACCGTGAACTTTTTAATAAAGAGCTTAAAAAAATAGGCATAAAAATGCCAAAAAGTCATGCCTGTACAACCGTTGCACAAGCTGTTAAGGCAGCGGGAAAAATCGGATTTCCCTTGATTATACGTGCGGCATTTGCACTTGGCGGCAAAGGCTCCGGCTTTGCAAACGATGAAAAAGAGTTGATGAGTATGTTAAGAACCGCATTTGCATATTCGCCGCAGGTTCTTGTTGAAGAAAATCTAAAAGGATGGAAAGAGGTTGAGTATGAAGTTGTGCGCGACAGCGCCGACAATTGCATTACGGTATGTAATATGGAAAATTTTGACCCTCTTGGAATTCATACCGGTGAATCGATTGTTGTTGCCCCGTCACAAACATTAACAAACAGCGAATATCATAAGCTGCGCGATTTATCCACAAAAACAATCAGACACTTGGGAATAGTGGGTGAGTGCAATATTCAGTTTGCGCTTGATCCGGAATCGGAGGATTACCGCGTGATCGAAGTTAATGCGCGTTTATCGCGCTCATCAGCGTTGGCGAGTAAGGCTACGGGGTATCCTCTGGCTCATGTAGCCGCAAAACTGGCGCTCGGCTATACTTTGCCCGAATTAAAAAACGCGGTTACTCAAAGTACGGTTGCCTGTTTTGAGCCCGCACTTGATTACCTGGCTTTAAAAATTCCAAGATGGGATCTGCAAAAATTTCAAAGAGTATCGCAGGAAATAACAAGTGAAATGAAATCGGTGGGGGAAGTTATGGCGCTCGGCAGAAACTTTGAAGAAGTTATACAAAAAGGACTGCGAATGCTGCAGGTGGGATTCCACGGAATGGTTGCAAACAGAAATATTGAATTTAAAACAAGCAGTCTTACAAAGGAGATTTCGGTTCCGACTCCAAAAAGAATCGTTGCAATTGCGCAGGCATTGCGAAAAGGCTGGACTGTTAAAAAAATAAATAAACTTTCGGGAATCGACCCGTGGTTTCTTGAAAAACTGAAAAATATTGTTAACACTGAAACTGAGCTGAAACGTAAAAGAAAACTTGATAAAGAATTGCTTATTACAGCAAAAAAACAGGGGTATTCGGATGTTCAGATTGCAACTCTGATCAAAAAAGAAGAATCCGAAATACGAAAAATCAGAAAAGAATTTGGTATAAAACCTTTTATAAAACAAATCGATACAATGGCCGCGGAATGGCCGGCTAAAACCAATTATTTGTATTTGACTTACCACGGTGACAAAGACGATGTTAAAGCGAGCAGACGAAAAAAAGTTATTGTTTTGGGAGGCGGTTCTTATTCGATCGGTTCCTCGGTTGAGTTTGACTGGTGCTGTGTTACAGCGTTACAAACGGTTGGTAAGCAGGGTTATGAAACAATCATGATTAATTATAATCCGGAAACTGTTTCAACCGATTATGATATATCGGATAAGCTGTATTTTGACGAACTTTCCTTGGAAAGGGTTCTTGACATATATGAGAAAGAAAAGCCCGAAGGTGTTATTGTTTCAACCGGAGGGCAGATTCCGAATAATATAGCCACCAAATTAAAAAAAGCCGGAGTAAAAGTGCTGGGCACCGATCCCAAGTATATTGACCAAGCGGAGAACCGTCACAAGTTTTCCAGGATGCTTGATAAACTTGAAGTTGATCAGCCTCAGTGGAAAGAGCTTAATCGCATGTCGGACGCGATAAGATTTGCAAAAAAGGTGAATTACCCGGTGCTGGTTAGACCGTCTTATGTCTTAAGCGGTGCGGCAATGCGGGTTGCTCACAACAAAGAATCATTGATTGATTTTTTGGAAACGGCAACCCGCGTGTCTCCCGAAGCTCCCGTTGTAATAAGCAAGTTTGAAAAAGGAGCCAAGGAGATTGAAATAGATGCCGTTGCCCATAAAGGGCGACTTGTCATTTACGCTATTGCCGAGCATATTGAACATGCGGGAGTTCACAGCGGAGATGCCACAATTGCTTTGCCGCCGCAAAAACTTTATATAGAAACAATCCGCAGAATAAAAAATATCACCAAAAAAATCTCTAAAGAGCTTAAAATTTCAGGACCTTTCAATATTCAATTTTTGGCCAGGGCAAATGAGGTAAAGGTGATCGAATGCAACTTGCGCGCTTCAAGATCTTTTCCTTTTTCTTCAAAAGTCACGGGCTATAACCTGATTGAAATAGCAACAAAAGCAATGATGGACATGAAAGACTCAAAAGCGTTAACCCGAACAGATTATAGAACCCTGGATCTTGATCATGTGGGTGTTAAGGCGCCTCAATTCAGCTTTTCAAGGCTCAAAGGCGCCGACCCTGTACTTGGTGTTGAAATGGCTTCAACAGGCGAAGTTGCTTGCTTCGGAAAAAACCTTCATGCGGCACTTTTAAAAGCAATGATTTCCGTGGGGTTCTCAATACCCGAAAAAAATATTTTGCTAACCATAGGCCGCATAGAAGACAAAGCCGAGCTTCTGGAGTCCGCCAAAATACTGCACGGCCTGGGTTATAATATATTCGCCACAAAAGGTACATCAAAATTTTTAAATGAAAACGGTATTAAAAATTCAGTGGTTCACAAAGTTTCTTCAGGGAAATCCCCAAACATATTGGAACTGCTTGAACAAAAGAAATTGGATTTTGTAATAGATATTCCAAAAAACTATACCCGCCGGGAAATTACGGACGGCTACCTTATACGCCGCACAGCTATCGACATGAACATTCCTCTGCTCACAAACGCGCAGATCGCAAAAATGCTTGTTGAGGCGTTCGCAAAATACAACCTTGATGATCTGGAAATACTTTCGTGGGGGGAGTATGTTTAATCTTGCTGCCTCAATTCATGCATTGCGTAAATAGCGGCTGTTGCGCCATCACCGCCCGATGCTACAACCTGCTTAACGGCTTCGGTTCTTATGTCGCCTGCGGCAAAAATTCTCGGATGTGAACTTTTCATTCTGGCATCCACCTTTACATAGCCGTTATCCATATCAACCTTGCCTTCAAGCAGCTGCGACCTTGGTGTATAGCCGATAAAAATAAATACTCCTTTGCATTCAAATTCATATTCTTTGTCGTTTTTGTTGTCATATAAAAGTACCCGGTCTACTTTGCCTTCGTCGTCCGCGCGGATTTCTTTAACTTCATGATTAAATTTGAACTCCATTTTATCGCTTTTTTCAGCTTTATCCCGCAGATATTTTTCGGCCGTGAATTTGTCGCGTCTGTGAATCACGGTAACCTTGCTTGCGTGTTCGGCTAAAGCAAGCCCTTCGTCAAGGGCACTGTCACCTCCTCCAACAACAATACATTCTTTGTCTTTAAAAAACGCTGCGTCGCAGGTGGCGCAATATGAAACACCTTTACCTCTGTATTCGTCTTCCCCCGGGATATCCAGTTTTCGCGGATTCGACCCCAAAGCGACAATCACATACCCGGCTTTTATCTCACTATTTTTTGTTTTAACAATTACATGGTCATCTTTCGGATTTAATTCTTTTACTTCTTCATATTTTATTTCGGCTCCGAATTTTTGAGCATGCTTCATTAATTTTTGTGCCAACTCCACCCCGCCGATTTCTTCAATTGCCGGATAATTCTCTATATTATCGGTTAGAACAAGTTGTCCGCCCGGTGCTTCTTTTTCAAAGACCATTGATTTGGCTCCGCCTCTTGCAAGATAAAGAGCGGCACTTAAGCCGGCCACACCTGCGCCGATAACCACCGTGTCATATTCTTCCATATAATTATTGGTTATGTTTTTCAATATTTAAGTTTATCAAAATATACATATTTATACAAATTATACGGGAGCCTGTTCATTGAATATACATCGGGTATCCACCGGTTAGTCGCCGACTATTCATTGAGTATTCGGCCGACTAGTTCGCCGTATAGGCCTCTGTCCAGTTTGCCCATAAAATAGAGCAAATCAGCAACCGTAAATCTGCGCCTTATAAAGTGTGCATTCAAAAATGCGAATTCCCAATCATTATTAAAATTTATTTTTATTCCGATTTTTTGTATAGCTGATTTTAATTCATCACCGCTTTTTAAAAGTTTTTTAATTCTATTTTTTTCAGCCGACCAGCCGGCCGACCATTTTAAAATTTCATCATGGTTCAAAATCCATTTATCATATTTTATTTTATAATCGGCAAGCATTTCTGAAATTACGTCACCATGAAATCCTTTTTCCATAAAATTTTTCCGCACTTGTTTTTCAACTTCTTTCCATTCCGGAAATTTCAAATCCAACCGTTCCATAGAAAGTAATTTTTCATAAACATACGCAGATAAAACACTCGCAATACCAACCTGAATACCGTGCAACTCCGATTCGCGGCCATCAACACCGGCCTTCATATCAAGAACATGTGAAATCACATGTTCATACCCGCTTATTGGCGTAGACATCCCCACTATAGACATTGAAATACCCGCATTAAGCAATGCCTTTGTTAAAATTTCAATAGTCGCTTCATCTTTGTCGACAATTTTTTCGGCATTTTTCACAAGTCGGCCCAATGAATCATCCAATAAATCTTTCGGAACCTCGTTATAAAGAGCGAGGTTTTTTACTTTATATCCGATATACCAATCGGGGTAGGAAACATAACGCGCAATCAAATCACCAAACCCCGCCTGTGTTAATTCAAAAGGGGCGTTTTTTAAAATATCGGTATCACTTATTACATAATCCGGATAACGCGAGGGATAAGTACGTTTAACTCCGTCTTTTAATAAAACCGCGATGTTCGAGGTAAAGGCCGTAACGGTATTTGCCGTCTGTACAACAAAAAAACGCAACGGGCCGCAATTTTCCTCCTTTGAAAACATATAGGATGCATGCTTGCATATATCCGTAATCGTACCCGAGCCTACCGAAACCAGAACAGTATCCGCGGTTAATTTTTGTTTAACCTTTCCGACATTATTAAAATCAGCGTGTACTCTGCCGAAAACAAGCGTGTTTACATTTTTGAATCGCTCATTTAAAGTCTCCCGTATACTCTTTTTGATCTCCTCATCACCGACAAACATTTCAGTATCATCCATAACCATTAAAATGCGCGAACCGCGGGGTATAAATTTATGTAAATCATTTCGAAGGCCGGGTTCAACAAAAATATCTTTGATTCCTATCGCGGTAAGGTTTTCACTGCGTTTCGAAAGCTTACGTCTAATATCATCAAGATTTTCCGGGTCGTATTTCATATTAAAATTTTACCTATCATCGGTATGATATCATTATTCCCCGAAATCCTCATCAAATACTTTGATTTCGAAAAATTTAAATTTGTACCGGACTCTTATTTTTTACTTAAATGCTCAAAATGCTTTATTTGAATCGGAATAAATTTATTTATATCCAGACCATGCTGTTCGATAAGTGTTGTTATATGATGCCCTCCCAATTCGTTGGGCACAATCACATAGTTCGCACCGGCCTTATAACATTCCAAAGCGTCTTCTATTCTTTCCGAAACAACTATCACAATTGTTTTTTTATTGATTGATCGTATTTGTTTTATCAAAGGTAAATTTATATCAAGATTTTTGATACTTGAAACTATTAATTTCACTTTATCCGGATTTACTTTTTCAAAAACTTCGCCATCTTCGACATCTTCAAACAAACATGGAATTTTTTGTTCTATAAGCTCGTTGATAATTTCGGGATTATGATCGACAACCAGAAATTTCATCTTCATCTTCATTAATGTTTTACTCAAATTAAAGCCGATGTGATTGTATCCCAACAAAACACAGTCGTATGAATCTGCGCCCGCCCCCGTGTGTTCATCAACTTTTTTACCTTTTCTCTCGAAAATACTTAAAAAGCGGGATAACCGGTTATATAATTTCTTACCGTAAAGAATAAAATATGTGGAGCCCCCGATTGTAATTAAACCCGTAATGGTTACAAAGGCCAGAATGTCGGGATTTATATGCCCCATTTGTATACCCAGAGCAACAATAATCAATGAAAATTCACTTATTTGTGCAACCGTTAAACCCGCTAAAAAACCGGTTCGTTTGGTATAACGCGAATATCCCATAAGTGTCATAACAATTAACGGATTTCCTATAAGGACAAATATCGAAAATATCAGGATCGGCAACCAATACATACCAAAGTTCGCAAATTCCATTTTGCTTCCCAAAAGAACAAAAAACATAAGCAGAAAAAAATCCCTGAGCGGCCTTATCCTTGTTGATATTTCATGACGATAAGGCGAAAATGACAGTGAAACTCCGGCCAAAAGAGCACCTATTTCTATTGACAGACCTATTTGCTGAAGCACGGAAGCCAATGCAAGCAACCAGGCTATACAGAATAAAATAATAAACTCTATGCTCCCGGCAATTTTTTTCATTATTTTCGGCAAAACGTAATATCCCAAGAGCATTGTCAGTGTAATGGATCCTATAACTTTTAAAGTTGATTGAACCAAAATAAAATACATACTCCCTTCCTCGGAAAGGGAAGTGATGAATATTAAAATAAACATTGCCACTATGTCCTGTACTATCAAAAATCCGATTGATATTCTTCCGTAAAGTGTGTCTAAATCTTTTTTGTCGGAAAGAAGCTTCATTATCACGATTGTGCTGCTGAATGTTAATGCTATTGCTATATATGCGGATTCCACATAATTAAAGCCGAGTAATACGGCTAAAATAAAACTTATTGTAAAAGTGAAAAGTATCTGCCCGAGCCCTGTAATTACCGAAATTTTACCAACTGATCTGATTATTCTGGGGCTCAGATTCAGGCCGACCATAAAAAGAAGGAAAGATATGCCCAATTGAGAAAAAGTCGCGATTGTGTCATGAGCCGTAACAACATTCAATACATACGGACTTAATATAAGGCCCGCGGCGATATAGGCGATCATGATCGGTTGCTTTAAAAGCCTGGCCAATCCGGCTATGATCGTTGTCGTAATAATTATTACGCTTAATTCGATAAATATTTTTTCCTCCATTGATTTTTGTATTTATTTCAATATATTATAACAGATTTTTGCCTTTTTGTCTAAAAGAGGGGGGATTTTGACCCCTGAATTTTTTGAAGAATTTAAATGCATCGGATATATGGATACGCATTGTTTTTTTTCGGAATATATC
This sequence comes from uncultured Candidatus Peribacteria bacterium, assembly GCA_964346325.1. Taxonomy (GTDB): domain Bacteria; phylum Patescibacteriota; class Gracilibacteria; order UBA1369; family PNNO01; genus JAUVDZ01. Next base: position 11,578 of record CAYFUK010000018.1, read on the forward strand.
CTTAAATCCGCCTTGTGAAAGTCTTTCATCATTATGTTTCGCCCCGGCCTCTCCGACAAAATGCACCTGATAACCTTTTTCCCGGGCATTCCAGCATAACTCAAGATCGGACATAAAAAGAAAATAATTTTCATTGTTCGGGCCGCACTCCCGCCAGCAATCGCGTGTTAAAACCTGAAAAGCGCCTGTTGTCCAGTCGACCTGTTCGTTTTTTAAAGGGTCTTTTTCCCACATTAAATATTCACGCATCCTGCCCAAGAAGAGTTTTCGCAAAAAAGGAATTCTTTTGATTATCAAATCATACCAATGCGGAAAATTCCTGTAATTATCCTGAGTTGCACCGTCAGGATAAATAAGCCGCGGCGAAACAATGCCGGCTTTGGGATGATTTTCGAAATAATCGATTATTGTTTTGAAAGTCCTTGGTTCCACTTCGATGTCCGGATTAACCATAGCTATTATTTTGGCATCGGTATGCGCAATTCCAAAGTTGTTTCCCTGCGGAAATCCTTTGTTCGGTATATCAAAAAACTTAACATTCAAACCGCGGTAAGAAGAAGGCGCGATTTTATCATTGGCATTATTTCCTCCGTTATTTACGCAAACAAATTCTGTTTTTTCAGGTAATTCCGCGCGCTGAAAAGCTTCGAAGTTTTTAGTTACATCCTGGGGTGTATTGTAGTGCAAAATTACAATTGCAAGATCATTCATTAAAACTACTTTAAAAAATATTTTGCCATTTTTCCCGGTGGTATTTTTTTTGTGGATTTATGGAGCTTTATATTAAACGCGCTTTTGAATTCTTTCAATACTTTCGGATTTCTGAACAAATAATATAGGGCTTTTAAAAACTCGTAAACTAATGTCTGATAAATAAAAGAAAAAGGAAGCCTTAAAGTAAAATTATTGCGGAGCAGTATTAAGTGATTTTTATAACTCTGCTTTGCTTCAAACGGTGATTTTTTCTTGCTTTTGCTTACCGTTCGGTGATGATATCCGAGAACACAAGGCAACAATTCCATTTTTAAATTCCGCCATCTCATTCTGTAGCCAAGATCAATATCCTCTTTGTACATAAAAAAGTTTTCATCAAAAAGCATATTTGAAGAACCGTGCAGTTTTGGAATACAATTTCTTCTGATTATAAAGGCGGCTCCGGAAATCCCGAATATATTGTTGATTGAATAATCAAACCGGCCTTTGTCTATTTTGCCCTGGCCGCGATCCCAAAAATGATGAGCCCTGTTGCCCGCGATTCCCAGTGTGTCTATTATATTCGTCTTATTGTCCGAATCAAAATCCCAATAATAAAGTTTCGCCGATACCATACATAAATCATGATCCGAATCGAGCTTTTTTATACATTTTTCAAAAGTCCCGGCTTCCAACAGAATATCGTTGTTAAGGCAGAAATAATAATCGGATTGAGGCGATTTAAGAAGAATGTAATTATGCCCGCGTCCGAATCCCAAATTGCCGTCCGGATGCCTTAAATATTCGATCTCTTTATAATTTTTTTCAATAAAATCCCGAACTTCGTCATTATGTGCGTTATCAAGAATAACTGTTTGTGAGTCGGGAATATCATTTAAAGCAGGCAGAGTCTTTTTTAAATAGTGAAGATCATTATAAGAAAGAATTCCGATTACGGTTTTTGGCATTTTAAGATTTAGAGATTGCTTCCGCGATATTATAACTCACTAAACGTAATCTGTTAACCTGCCGTTTGTATTGTTTTCAAGGTGATCTTTAAGCATTCCGGCAATACCTCTGGAATACTTCTCTTTGATATGTATGTTATCGTTATAAAATACATCCATTCCCTGTTTTTGTGCATCCGCCACCTGATCATGCGCATCCAAAACCGAAAGGTTTTTTTGATGATTCCGTGCGAATTCTTTGATTCTCCGGTTAATCACATCGATTTTATGCTGATATTTGGGATGGGGCAAAAGAGTAACCGCTACAATCCGCACTTCCGGATTGTTATCAATAAGCATTGTGTATATTCGTTCGAGCTCGGTAAAAATACGGTCGGCCGAACGGTAGGCCAAATCGTTTGTTCCGAGCCAAACACTTACAGCGGGTTTATTTTTAAGTGCATCGAGCTGCCCCTCCAGCCTTCGCCTGCTTGATACAACGCTTCTGCCGATTTTAAAATATTCACGATTGTATCTTCCGAATTTTTTTGTGCCTTTGTAAAAATATTTGCCCAGACCGTAAGTTAATGAATCACCTATTGTTACCGCATTTGTTGCTTTTGTTTTTGGCATTTGCGGATTGATTTCGGCTTGTTCCCCGGAAAGGCCGGGCGGGTTGGGCAAGCCGGTTGAGGCTGCAAGGCTTTGCCTTTGGGCTTTAAACTTTTCTGTTCTTTCTTTTTTTGAAAAAACTTTTAGCCGGGGTATTTCTTCCAGCAGTTTATTGAATGTGATTGGGCCGAGTTTTCCGTCACAGCCGTTTTTGGATTCTATTTCGGGAAACTTACAAATATGTTTTTGAAGCTTGTACACAAAAGGTGCCAAATTGTCATGGGGCTTCGGGGGTCTGATTTTCCCGAACTTACAGGCGTCGGTTACAAACTTTCGTACGGATTTGTTTTCCGTAATAAGGTTTGAAAGCAGTGTTTTTGTTACTTCATCACGAATATCAGCGGTTCTCTCGACTTTTTCTTCAAGAGTTTCCGATTTTGATATTGTTTCCGGACTTTGTTCACCCGCTCTTCCGGGATTCATATAAAGATTTTTATATAATCTTTATATTTTAGCATAAATTAAAGGAAATTTCAATTTACAGCAGGCTTTTTTCAACAATCTTAAAGATATCTTCAAATTCAATTTCTCCCTTTAAAAATTTTTCAACCGCTTTTTGGTTGGCTTGCAGTAAAAAACTTTCCTTATTTTGTCGAATCGCCTTGTAAGCTAATTTTATGGAAGGAAAAAGTTCCGCGTCAGGCTCATAAAACGATAGGGTTTTATTTTTCAATTCAACACGCGGCAAATTATTACTTTTAATATCCGGATAATTCAGCGCATAAAAAATCGGCAATCGCATATCGGCGGCCCCCGCATGAGCTATTGAACCGCCGTCTTTAAAGCAGACTATCGCGTGGACAACACATTCCGGATGTATTAAAACTTCAATCTGCGAGGTATCAAGATCAAATAAATATTTAGCCTCGATAATCTCAATCGCTTTATTCATTAAAGTCGCGGAATCTATTGTAATTCGGCTCCCCATATTCCACTTTGGATGATTAAGCGCCTGTTCTACGGTTATGTTGTTAAGATTTTTTCTATTCCAAAAAGGCCCGCCCGAACATGTAAGAATTATTTTTTCAACATCCTCTTTGCTTCGGTTCTGCATAATGCGAAAAATCGCATTATGTTCGGAATCCACGGGCACAAAACATCCTTTGCTTTTTTTAACCAAAGACATTATTTCTTTGCCGTTTTCAACAATCATTTCTTTATTTGCGATTGCAATATTTTTATCAAGTTTGATTGCTTTTTCGAGAATGTCTTTAAGGTCGGTTCCGCGGCAGGCGAATAAAATAATGTCTATATCTTTTTGATTAATCATTGATTCAAGTTCGGTTTTTTGCAGTGTGCCGCCGTATTTTGGGTTAAATTCCGAAACCTGTTTGTTCAAAAGTTCCTGATTTTGATAAGCCGAGAGACCTGCAACTTTAAAATCGGCTTTATTTTGTGCAATAACATTTAGCGCCTGGGTGCCGATTGAGCCGGTTGATCCTATAATTAAAACGTTCTTAGGCATTTTCGGACTCGATTAATTGTACAAATTCATCCAGCAAATCGGCTTCGGGTACAACTTTGTATATTTTTCCGTGCTTAAATATAACACCTTTTTCGCGTCCGCCCGCAATGCCGTAATCGGCTTCTTTCGCTTCGCCCGGGCCGTTTACCGCGCAGCCCAGCACCGTGATTTTTAAAGGTTTTCGGATATGCGCGGTACGTTTTGTAACCTGTTCCGCAAGGTTTTTTACGTTGATCTCCGTTCTTGCACATGTGGGGCACGAAATTATCATAGGTTCTTTATCATACAGATGCAGACATTTTAATATTTCTTTAGCGGTTTTTACCTGGTCAACAGGGTCGGCGGTCATTGAAACCCTAATGGTATCACCTATCCCTTGCCGGAGAAGCGTACCTATCCCTATTGCATTTTTTGTTATGCCGGGAATAAGTGTGCCGGCTTCCGTCATCCCGACATGAAGCGGATAATCGGATTGTTTGGCAAATAATTCGTATGCCCTGAGCATAATGGGTAATTCGGTGGATTTCAGTGAAACCACAATATTATTGAATCCGAGTTTTTCACAAAAATTTATACTGTTCAATGCGGATTCCACCAGGGCTTCGGGTGTTGGATGTTTATATTTTTCCAGCAAAATTTTATCCATCGAGCCTGAATTTATACCTATTCTAATGGCTTTATTTAACTTTTTTGCGGCGTTGACCACTTGTTCAAAATTATCTTCCGCTCCTATGTTTCCGGGATTTATACGCACTTTGTCGGCTCCGTTTTTTAAAGATTCAATCGCAAGATTATGATCAAAATGAACATCCGCCACAAGCGGCATCCGGATTTTTTGTTTGATTTTCGAAATAACTCCTGCGGATTTCATGTCAGGTATGCCGACGCGAACTATGTCGCATTTTTCTTCCCGCAGATCCAGACATTGCTCAACCGTTGACTTCCAGTCATGTGTTTTTGTTGTTGTCATTGATTGAATGGCAATGGAATTATCGCCGCCCACAACTAAATCGCCTGTTTTTACAGGCCGTGTTTTTTTGGCCCGTGCATAACGTAATTTCAATTTTGATTAATTAAAATTTATAGGCTGTAACATTAACATAAATACTAACCTGAAACAACTTATATAAAAAACCTTTTGCTTGCCCTAATTAAGCTTGACAGGGGTTGTGTTTTTGTTTTAAAATTACGACCTTAAAATCCTTATAAATATGCCTGAAAATAACGGGTCGGGGCATGAAGAAGAAACTGCAAAAAAATCCAGCCGTATTGAAAGCAGCAGAACCGCGCCCGAGTTCCCGGAATTGGAAACAACCGATGAAATACCTCGCCGCCTGGTAGAGTTTTACAGAGGACGCGTAATGGAGCTGATAAGACGCGGCTATGCTCCGCAGGCCGCCAAAGAAAGGGCAATGAATCTTATTACCAGATCAAATTCAACATATCCGACAATTGATGAGTTTCCCGTTCACGATGAACTGAATAAAAGGCAGGAAGTTTTAAGCAATCAGATCGGTGCAAGACGGGAAACACAAAAAATGGAGATTATGGAAGCTTTGGAAACGGGCGGGATAAATCCCCATGCCCATTATCACGATCCCGAACCATGGGCAAAGGTGGAAAGTGAATCTTTATATCAGACGAGACAAAAAGATATCGATATATTAAAAAGATCTGAAAATCTCAAATCAATAATTGAATGTCTTGCCGACCGGAACACCGAATATCTGCACATCGCCGATCTGGGTCCCGGAACAGGCCGTAAAACGATTCAAATAATAGATAAATTGTTAAAATATTATCCGCTTGATCTTGAACTTGTTGATGTAAGCCCTGAAATGTTGTTTAAAACAGTGGCTTCTCTTTTTGATAAAATTGCATGGCATATAAGAGAACGCCTTGCACGGGGAGAAGTGGGCGAAAGCAACCCATGGAAAGAATTTATTGAATTTGCACGGAACCATGAATTGGCTCTTACCCAACGGCCGACAGATGCGGCGCTTAAAATTGAAAAAATATTTTATAAATATCTTGCGGGTGAATTGTATCGACATGATGAAAAAATGAAAGCCGCGAGTCTGGGTAAATTTATACTCGGAAGAAAATTCAGTTTGCACAGGCCGCATGATGTTCCTTTATTCGATGAACTCGATGAAGAAGTCGAGCTTCCCCTGGAAGTATATCCAAATAAAAAGACATTTGAAAAACTTAAATCTTCGGAATTTGAAAATCCCGATAACTGCGCCACTCTTTTTATGCAGCTGGGAAACGTGATCTGCAATTCACATCCGGAGAATACGATTCGTGACCTTTTGGCGAAAAATCTGTTAGATAAACCCGAAATTAAGGGTGATGAAAAAAATCCGAGAGAACAGGATATTAGGGCGAATTATGCGCTCGTGAGTTTTCATCTGGGTAAATTCGACAAACCCGACGTTCCGGAAGGAAAGCTGAATAAAGAAGCTAAAAAAATACTCGAAGGCTATACGACTCCCGCGGCCATACATTTTTGCAGCCACTTATTTACCGATCCCGAATTAACAACTTTTTTAAGACCCGGACCAAAAACAATAAGAGAAGAAGGCTTTATCGACCCCGATGATGATCGCGAATCAAAAGGGGAGCTTAAAAGAGAAGACTGTTTCGATATTGTTACAACTTATGAAGAAGATCCGGATCATCCGGGTTATTACGGAAAAATACACAGACTTGTTTTTAAAAGAAACGTGAAAATTAAAATTAAAAAATACGATAAAAATCTGGACGAGGGCGTGAATTATTATTACGAAAAGAAAAAAGGAGAAGAAATTTTACTTCTGCCTTCATATACACCTACTTTGTCACAGATGCGGCAACTTTGTAAAAAGCACGGTCTTCAAATAGTTAAAACACTTAAAGACGATGATAAAAAACCAACTACAGCGGTTCTGCTCTTACGAGGAATGACTGAAAGAGAAAAGAAAAACTCGGGTTTGTTTCAGGTTATTAACAGCGATCCCGATATCCTTAATAAAGAATCCGATAAATAATGGCGATTTCCTTGACTTTCAGCGCTATTTTCCATACAATCCTTAAGCACTATTCTTAACCTTTAATCATAAACAAGAAATTAAGAATTAACGAGAAGATTAAGGTCCCGACGGTTCGTCTTATTGATGACAGGGGTGAGCAACTTGGAATAATGGCCACTGAAAAAGCGCTTGAAACGGGAAAAAAGAAAAGTCTGGACTTGGTTGAGGTTTCGCCTAATGCCAATCCTCCGGTATGTAAACTGATGGATTACGGAAAATACAGTTACAAGCAAAAAAAGATCGACCAGAAGCACAAAAAAATGCAGAAACAGAGCGAAGTTAAAGGCGTACGTGTAGGATTCAGAACCGATAAACACGATATGGATGTAAAAAAAAGGCAGGCTGAAAAATTCCTGAAATCAAGAAATATAGTAAAAGTATCATTAATTTTTAAGGGAAGGGAACTGGCGCATAAAGATCTTGCAATAGAAAAACTGAAAAAATTTGCCGAGGAACTGGAAGATGTGGCGCATATAGAAGAAGGCCCGAAAAGACAGGGAAACAATCTTATTATGATATTATCACCACTTAAATAATCACAAAAATCATGAAGCAAAAAACTCACAGCGGCGCAAAAAAACGAGTTAAAAAAACCGGAACCGGAAAATTCATTGTACAAAAATCATGCAGAAACCACCTGCTGGTTAACAAATCCAAACGTCAAAAACAAATTGAAAGCAAAACAGCGCAGGATCCTCAGCAAAAAATGTTAGAAAAACTTATTCAATAAATTAAAATATCATGCCGAGAATAAAAAGAGGCGTAACAGCCCACCGCAGGCACAAAAAAGTGGTAAAAGCTGCCAAAGGTTACCGAGGCCTTAGAAAAAACACCTTCAGTCAGGCAAAAAATGCCGTTATGAAAGCCGGTACCAATGCATACCGCGACCGAAGGCTCAAGAAAAGGAATTTCAGACGTCTGTGGATAACCCGGATCAATGCGGCTTGCCGTGCAAACGGAATTACTTACAGCCGTTTTATGAATGGCTGTTTAAATGCCGAAATCGGTCTGGACAGAAAAATGCTCGCAGATTTGGCGGTAAAGAACCCGGATGCATTTGCGGCTGTTGTTAAAGTTGCCAAAAAATCGGCTGCATAAGAACCGGGGATGTTGTTAAAAAGCACCTTGTGCAAATCGCTAGCTTTTTGTAAGCAATTTTCCTCTTTCGATAAAAAGAAAGATTTACGATATTAACTTACCATCCACTATTGCTTCAGCATCATTCGGATAGTACTTTTTTACTTCTACATCCGCTGCATATGCAGCCTGTCCAAAACTCATTCCCTGTAAAAGAAAACGTGCAAATTGAGCATAGTAATTAGATACATAAGCCGTACCTGACTTAGCCGCACCTAAAGTTGCCGAGTTGTTAGGGCGCGAAGGCTTAGCTTGTAAAAATAAACTTATATCATTAGCTCTTTTCTTGCCTTTAGAGGATTTTAAGTATTTCAATATCCCTTTTCTTAATCCACCTCCATAACATGCAATACTGGTTATGTTAAATTTACAATCATCATATTTTTCAAAAAGCTGAATTAATGATTTCGCAGTAATTCCTTTACCTATAAGTACCTTGCCGGGTGTTCCATGGCCATTTAAATCAAAATAAAAATCTCTTATTCCTTTTGAATAAAGCTCTTCAACTTTAGTTGTTAAATATTTGATTGGATCTTTTGTATCAACAAATGGCTTTCCGTCCATAGCTGACAAATCAATGTTATAGCCTCTGGATTTTAGGATCTTAACCAATAATACTGCAAAATTCTGTACTTGAGATAAATTACGAGTAAGATCAAATTCCGGATCAAAAAGGCTTATATAACCAATTTTTCTGTTTTTAGGCAAATCAAAATTCCTTAATAAATGTTTATTTTTTTGTTGTGAAGCATAATCAAATAATGCCTGGCGAGTTTCTTTTATAAGAATGGGCATATTTAACTTATTCCCTTGTACTACTGATGCAAAAGGTATTGTCCTGAATATTTTTTTTTCTTTCCCTTTAAGTGAGAGTGTTATTTCTTCAGGGTGTTCTCCCGGATTTGAGATCCTCCAATCTTGACCTTCAATATTGATAAAATATTTATTCCCGACTTTTTTTATACCTTTAACCTGTTTCAGTCGCTCTTTTGTTACCTCCGGCAATTTCAACCTTAGATTAACGATTTTTCGCGATATATTACGAAAGATTTTTTCTACTTCCGAATTAGGTGTATTTTCAACATCTTCTATTACTTTGCTCTTTAATCGGTTAAGTTTATTAAGCTGATCTTTTAAAAAATGAAATTTACCGAAATAAAGTGTCCAACCCAAAACACCCAATAATTCACCATAAGCTGAATAATCTTTATCTTTTTTTATTCTTTCATATTCTTTGTGTGTTTTATCAATAAATACCTGCATTAATGAATTGAATTCTTTTTGATAATTTTGATATAGCAAGTTTTCGATCTCCAAATATTCACCCGCTTTATTTATAATTGCCTGATAAGCATCAATATTGAATTTTATTTCAGCACTCTTATCTTTTGTATAATATTCATAATTATGATCTCTTAATTGCGCTATATATCTATTAATATCTTTTTTTATAAATAAAATTATTTTTTTAGTAAGAATATTTATCTTTTGCTTCAAATTATCAGGTACTAATGTTTTAAGTTTTATAAGAGCGCTAAAGGTATGTCTTAATTTCTGAACATCACCCTGCTTGGTGATTAATGCTTGTATTTTCT
>CAYFUK010000019.1:0-20441 GCA_964346325.1 uncultured Candidatus Peribacteria bacterium
CAATTTTAGCAAGTTCCAGACTATTTTATTAAATCTGCCTAAATTTCAAACAGCGTTATTATATATAGCACAACTTTAATAATATTTCAACAATTTTGACAAGTTTAATTTAATTTCACACAATTTCATTAAACTTTATTAAACTTTATACAATTTAAAGCAATTTTAGGCGATTTGAGCAAAATTAGACATTTTAGCGATAAAATGACCACATAAATCATAAAAAGCCTTTAAAAATGGAATGAAAGCTTTAATTTGTGGACAATAATTTGTCTACGAATTCATAAAATCTCACAAAAACCATGTTCACCAAAACATTTCCATTTCCCTCCGGCGGTAACAGCAGATTGATTAACAGCGAAAATCTCTTCCCGCATGATATCAAAATCCCGAACCTGTACGGGATTAGTCTGACATTAGGCTTATTTGAGCGGAAAATTTTTTATTATTCTCCTGAAATTACAAATACTTCTTAAGCCATTGCCCCGTATATGAACTTTTTACTTTTGCGACTTCCTCGGGAGTACCCTGTGCAATAATTTTTCCGCCTTCATCTCCCCCTTCGGGACCCAAATCGATTATATGATCGACGGATTTGATGACATCAAGGTTATGTTCAATTGTTAAAACAGTATTTCCCTTATCTACAAGCGTCTTAAGGACATCAAGTAATTTTTTCACATCATCAAAATGCAAACCGGTTGTCGGTTCATCCAAAACATAAAAAGTTTTACCTGTTGATCTTTTGCAAAGCTCTGAAGCAAGCTTTATACGCTGAGCTTCTCCGCCGGATAAAGTGGTTGCGGGTTGACCGAGGTGAATATATCCGAGCCCGACCTCTTTTAATGTTTTTAATTTTGTTTTAACCGATGGAATTGACTGGAAGAACTCCAAAGCCTCATTTACGGTCATTTCAAGAACATCGGAAATTGTTTTGCTTCGGTATTTAATTTCAAGCGCTTCTTTGTTGTATCTTTTACCTTTACAGACATCGCAGGTTACGTACAAATCAGGCAAAAAGTGCATCTCTATTTTTTTCATACCATCTCCTGCGCAGGCTTCACAACGACCGCCTTTAACATTAAAGCTGAACCTTCCCGCTTTGTAACCTCGCATTCTTGCTTCCGGAGTTTGCGCAAATAAATCACGGATGTCGGTAAATACACCCGTATAAGTTGCGGGATTGGACCTCGGGGTTCTGCCGATCGGAGATTGATCAATATTAATGATTTTGTCGATTTTATCAATATTTTCAATTGAATCATGCTTTCCCGGTAAGGGCTTGGAACCGTAGATAACACGCGACATCTCTTTTACAAGAATATCATTGATTAATGTTGATTTTCCCGATCCCGAAACACCCGTAACACCTATAAATATTCCAAGAGGCAGCTCTACATCCAGATTTTTAAGATTATGCTGATTTGCTCCTTTTATCATTAATTTTTTACCATTGCCTTTTCTTCTTTTTTCGGGAATTGAAATTTCTTTTTCCCCTGCCAGATATTGCCCTGTAACAGAATTCGGATCCTTCATTATTTCATCAGGTGTACCTTTGGAAACAACCTCACCTCCCTGCCTGCCCGCTCCCGGCCCGATATCGAGGATATGGTCCGCCTTAAGCATTGTATCAATATCATGTTCAACAACAATTACGGTATTTCCAAGGTCGCGGAGAGAAACAAGTGTTTTAATAAGCTTATCGTTATCGTTTTGATGTAATCCGATACTTGGTTCATCCAAAACATATAAAACGCCCGAGAGGCGCGATCCTATTTGAGTTGCCAGTCTGATACGCTGCGCTTCTCCTCCCGAAAGCGTATTCGCGGATCTGTCCAGGGTTAAATAATTAAGCCCTACATTTTCCAAAAAGTTCAATCTGTTAATTATTTCTTTTAGAATCTGTTTTGCAATTTCTTTTTGCATTTCGGATAAATCGATATTCTGAAAGAAATCAAGCGCGTCCTTAACCGAAAATTTGGTTACTTCGGTAATTGACTTATCATTTACCAAAACGGAAAGTGCTTCGGGCCTTAAACGGTTTCCTTTACATTCGGGACATTCAAGAATCCTCATATAATGTTCAATTTTCTTTCTGATATATCCAGAGTCTGTTTCCCTGTATCTTCTCTCTAAATTCGGGATTACACCTTCAAAAATCGTGTTATATTCACCGGAATAAGCACCTTCATGTTTTCCGCCAACCTTAACTCTATATTTTCTGTCACCGGTTCCATATAAAATTATTTCAATTTGCTCATCGGTAAGTTCTTTTACCGGAACATTCATGCTGAATTTATATGCTTTGCCAACCGCTTCAAGTATTCTGTTATACCATGTTAAATGCGACGTTGTCGCACTCCAGGGGTTAATTGCGCCTTCGGCGAGAGTTAAGCTTTTATTGGGAAGAACAAGTTCGGAATCGATTTCCAGTTTTGTCCCAAGCCCGTGGCAAGTCTGACATGCACCATGAGGGCTGTTAAAACTGAATGTGCGCGGTGAAATTTCAGGAATATTTATATTGCATTTATTGCACGCAAATAATTCGGAATATGTATCAACTTTGCCTGTATCATGGTCAATTACCATCATCAAGCCTCTTCCTTCTTTTAAAGCAACCTCAACAGAATCGGCCAGGCGCGACCTGTCGGGATTGGGAAGCTCGATTTTTTCACCTGAAGAAAGTTTTTTATATTTTTGTTCAAAATCCTTAACAACAAGTCTGTCTATAACAATTTCAATGGAATGTTTCTTATTTTCATCCAATTCGGGAATATTTAAAACGCTCATTACCTCACCGTCCACTCTTACACGTACAAAACCGTCTTTTTTAATTTGTTCAAACACCTTTTCATGCCTCCCCCTTTTATCTCTTACAACAGGCGCAAGCAAAAGAATCCTTTTACCCCCGGGCATTTCCGCTATTGACTCGACAATTTGCGATGTCGATTGTCTATCGATTTTATCTCCGCAATTAGGACAATGTGGAATTCCCACCTTTGCAAAAAGCAAACGTAAAAAATCAAAAATTTCAGTAACCGTACCTACAGTTGAACGCGGGTTTCTTGGTGCTGTTTTCTGATCTATTGAAATAGCGGGTGAGAGCCCATCAATCGAATCAACATCGGGTTTTTCCATTAATTGAAGGAATTGACGCGCGTATGTGGATAAACTTTCAACGTATCGTCTTTGCCCTTCAGCATAAATCGTGTCAAAAGCCAACGACGACTTGCCAGATCCACTTAATCCTGTTATCACAACGAGTTTTTCGCGTGGAATTTCAACATCTATATTTTTGAGATTGTGGATTCTTGCTCCTTTAATAAGTATATTTTCTGAACCCATGTATATAAAAATTTATTTAGACTAGAAAAAAGTGCAGTTGTCAAAATATCATAAATATTTTGGTAAATCAAGTGTTTTTAAGCTAATATTGGTATATATGGTGAAAAAAATAGTTGCGCACAGAGGAGGGACGGAATTTTTCCATGAAAACACACTGGAAGCTTTTAATAAAGCCATAGAAATAGGTGCTGATTATTTTGAACTTGATATACGAAAAACAAAAGATGATAAAATTGTTTGTTTCCATGATTCTGAAATTCATAATAAGAAAATCACCGACATTACATATAAAGAATTAAAAAATCTCAGCGGCATTGACGTTCCCCTGCTTGAAGAAGCATTTAGGCTCGCAAAAGGCAAAATCAAGATTCTGTGCGAAATAAAAGCCAAGGGATATGAAAAAGAAACTGCAAATATCATACAAAAACATTTTGATTATAACGATATAATTGTTGTTTCTTTTATTGATGAAGTACTGAATAAAACACACGAACTTGACCGGTCTATTCAAACCGGTTTAATTGTTGGTAAAAAGAAATTTTTTAACATTTTAAAAGATTTATTTATGTTTTTTCGCTTGTATAAATGCAAAACAAAAAATTTAATGCTTAATGATTTTTATACAAGATCAGGCGTACCCATATTTGCAAAACTTTTGAATATCAAGGTTTTTATATGGACTGTGGATGAACCGCGTAAAATCCTGAAATATTTGAATAATAAGAATATTTACGCATTAATAACAAACAAACCCGCTATGGCGACTAAACTACTTAAAAGTGGTTCTTACAGGCAATAATTTTTGTAAATTCTTCAAATTTTCCTTTTTTTCCAATAAATAGGTTAGTGTTATATATCCCATAAATAAGAATGGGACTATTGCAAATACCCAGCCCATTTCAAGGAAAACGTTAAACAAACCATGCAAGGTAGCGGCAATTATAAGGCCTTCAAGGATTTTCTCGTCATGGAACATCACAATCCTTTTAAAGTGAAAATGTTTATGTAAAAAATTAATAATCGGATGTCGCTTTTCCCGCATTTCTTTTTTTAATATAGGATCGGCAAAATGAGCAACTCCATAAAAATATCCGAATATTCCGCTAAACATAACATGAGCAAAAGTTGAAAATAATGATCTGAATACAAAAGGGAAAAGTAAATCCTCGAATCCCCTGCCGGTTATTATATTATAAAAATACAAAGAATTTTCTATAAAAGCAAAACCAAGCCCCGCTATAATGGCAAACTCTATTGCATCATCTATACTTTTAAATTTATCCTTATCCATTATTTTTACGGCGAATATTTTAGAGACTTCCTCAATTACCCCAACCAATAAAAATGTTACCAAGACAGAAAACGGAACAATCATTAACGATGACAATCCCAACAGATCAACATTTAGACTTCTGGTCCATATAAAGGCATTTATCCACGGGAAAAAATCCCATAAAAATTTATATAATATCAGGGGAGTTACAGATAGAGCTCCGGCTATAAAAGTTAAAAAAACAAGCTTTTTTGCCTCAGGATGCTTTTTTAAAAAATGCAAACCCCATGCAATTATCGGGACAAAAGCAAATATTACGGAAACAATCAGAATGCCGATTTTTGACATATTGTAAACTTCCAATTTTTATTTTTATGTTTATTTATTCAATTATACCACAAATTAGACATTCAAGCAAAACTATGGTAAGGTTAAAACCTTTTAAATACGCGTTATTTCCGATGCCGAGACATCAAAAATATCGGAAGAATCGAATTTTAAATCATGATGGGTGGCAGTAATAAACGACTGATGGGTTGACACCGCGTCAATCAAAAACTGCTGACGTTTTTTATCAAGTTCCGAGAAAACATCATCAAGCAACAAAACCGGTTTATTGCCTGTTTGAGATTGAATAAACTGCATTTCGGTTAACTTAAGCGATATTAAAAGTGTGCGCATTTCCCCGCGTGAAGCAAAATCGTTTATATTTTTATCATTAAAAAAGAACTCAATATCATCTCTGTGAATACCCTTTCTTGTATGCTGGTAAACAATATCTGTCTCGCGGTTTTCTTCAAGCGCCTCGATATAATCATCTTTTCGGGTGCGGGGTTGATTAAAACTACAAGTGTAAGATATCTGAATACTTTCACTCGTATCGGCAATTTTATTATAATTTTCCGCGCACGGCTTGTTAAAAAATTCAACCAATTCAATTCTTTTCTGATAAATATATGATCCGAATTCAGCCAGCTTATCATCCCAGGCATCGAGTTCGGCATGATTTGCTTTATTCTCGGTGATTAAGAACAAAGTTTTATTTCTGTGTTTGAGTAAGCGGTTATATTGAACCAAAGAATCAAAATACAGAGGATCCACCTGTGACAAAATCGTATTAATATATTGCCTTCTCAAGCCCGGAGAAAGATACAGCATGTTCAGATCCTCAGGATGAAACAATACGATATTCAGCTGCCCGATAAAATCCTTAACAGGTACATTTACGCCGTTTTTTTTGAGATTTTTGACTTGCTTGGGCTGTACGCTAACAAAAAATTCAAGCTCGGTATCATCAAAATCCCCAACAATCCTTAAATAATCGGCATTCCATTTAATCATTGCATCATGATTTTTTGCTCTGAATGACTTTGCAAGCGATAAAACCGTAACTGCTTCTATGAAATTGGTTTTACCCCGGGCATTATCGCCGATAAAAAGATTTACATTTTTATCAGGATTAAGCTTTAAATGAAGCTTTTCATAATTCCGGAAATTTTCAAGTTTTATCGACTTTAAGTGCATAATTAAATTACTTAGCGGGTTTATAATACAGCAAAGGGTTTAATTTTGACAACGATGCCTAATTTAGCTATTTTTTATAAGGTATTCATTCGCAAGAGACTCTCTAACATTCGTTTCCAATGAAAAAAACATCGGCTTCCAATGATCTTGAAAAAATACGCCATTCCTGCGCTCATGTGCTTGCACAAGCGGTTCTGCAAATGTTCCCGGAAGCTAAACTGGGATTTGGTCCGGCAATAGAAAACGGATTCTATTATGATTTTGAACTTCCCAGAACTTTGATTCCCGAAGATCTGCCGCTTATTGAAAAGAAAATGAAGCATATAATCAAACAAAATCAAAAATTTAAAAAATATGAAAAACCCGTTAAGGAATCAATCGGGTTTTTAAAAACGATAAAACAGGATTATAAAGCGCAGGCAGCGCAGGATTTAGCGAATGAAGGCGAAAAAACCATACAGTTTTTTGAAAATATAGACCAAAAAGGAGAAGGTACTTTTGTTGATATGTGTGAAGGTCCGCATGTTGAATCTACGGGTAAAATAAAGGCATTTAAACTTACAAGTATAGCAGGGGCTTACTGGAAAGGATCTGAAGAAAATCCTATGTTACAGCGAATATATGGAGTATGCTTTGAAAGTAAGGAGGAGCTTGATGAATATTTGAAAAAACTCGAAGAAGCCAAAAAACGCGATCATAGAAAACTCGGTAAAGAACTCGAATTATTCGCCTTTGACGAAGAAGTGGGGGCCGGCCTGCCCTTATGGCTGCCAAACGGTACTGTTGTAGCTGATGAACTCGAAAAACTCGCAAAAGAAAAAGAAGCAAAACAGGGATATGTCCGGGTAAGATCTCCTCATATTGCCAAAGATTCGCTTTACCACAGGTCGGGCCATCTGCCTTATTACGAGGAACACATGTTCCCGTCAATGGATATGGATAATGAGAAATACTATTTAAGGGCTATGAACTGCCCTCATCATCACAAAATTTATGCCGCAACTCCAAAAAGTTACAAAGATCTGCCCCTTAGGCTGGCGGAATACGGAGATTGTTACAGATATGAAGATTCCGGAGCTTTATTCGGATTAATGCGTGTTAGATCAATGGCAATGAATGATGCGCATATTTACTGCACCGAAGACCAGTTTGAAGATGAATTTGCCAGGGTAATAGAGCTTTATCTTGATTATTTTAAAATTTTCGGAATCGAAAAATATGAAATGAGACTTTCAAAACATTCAAAAGAAGGGCTCGGTAAAAAATATGTGGATAACGAGGATTTATGGGTTAAAACAGAAAATTTGGTTAGAAAAGTCCTTAAAAAAATGAAGGTTCCTTTTGTTGAAGCCGAAGATGAAGCTGCTTTTTACGGCCCAAAAATCGATGTTCAGGTTTGGAGTGTGATCGGCCGTGAATTCACATTGGCAACAAATCAACTGGATTTTGCAGTACCTTTAAGGTTTGATCTCAAATATACGGACAAAGACGGAGAAGAAAAAACTCCTATTTGTATTCACAGAGCACCGCTTTCAACTCACGAAAGGATGATAGGATTTTTAATTGAACATTATGCGGGAGCTTTTCCGGCATGGATGGCTCCGAGTCAGATAACTTTTATTCCCGTTGCCGGGCCGCATGAAAAATACGCTGAAAAAATGCAGCAAAAATTCGCTGAAAAGGGCATTAGAACGCTTATTATGCATTCAGATGACACCTTGAACAAAAGAATCCGCGAAGCTGAGCTTAAAAAAATCCCTTATATGGCCGTAATCGGCGACAAAGAAATCGAATCAAACGAACTTACGATAAGAGACTACAAAACTAAAAAGCAAAATACTCACAAAGCAAAAGATTTTTTGAAAAAGCTTGAAAAAGAAATCAGGGAACGTAAATAAATTATTCTTCTTCGGCGCTTCTTGTACGGGCAGCTTCAAACACCTCCATGTTCATTTTATTTTTAATTTTATCTTCGTCTTTCAAATCTTCAAGTTCTTCAGCTTTAAATTTGTGTTTATCCAAAATATCAACCATTTTTTTACCTCCGTCGCGCATGACCATATTTTCAAATTCGGTACCGAAATTTTCAATTGCATGCTCAATTTCAGTCTGCTCTTTTTCCAGTGCTTTTTTACCTTTTATTGAAGGCAAACGTTTAAAAGGTTTTTCAACCAATTCCGAGTTTTCGTCCTCGCCGTAAGCTTTTGCAATTTCTTTAATCAGATCCTGCATCTCTTTTTGATATATATATAATGCGCGGTTTGCATCCCAAATACAACCTGTACGGTAATCGTGCGAACTGAATCTCTGAAGCCTTGAACCTGATCTTCTATTATATCGGTTATCTAAAATACCGTCATATTTCATAAATGACTGAAAAGTTGTAATAAGCTTTTGAAGATATTGATTTTCAAATGCTACCTGGCCATTTTTCTTATATTCCATCTCCTCTTCATATTTATCGTGTAAGCTTCGTAGGCGCATACCAAAACCGACATATGCATTTTTATATCCCTGAATTGTGAATTTTTTTGTTTCTCCGCCTGAAGAACCGCACGCTGATTCGATTTCCGATTGTTTAAGTGCGGGTATAAAATATGGTGAGTCATCGTGATCGATTTCATTTGCATTACGTATACCTTTTTCAAGACGCTTCTGGAAAGCATCCGATGTAAGTACTTCTTTCCATAAATAACTTTCGGCATCCCCGGGTGCGGATGCATCTCCCGTTGATGTAAATCTGTCCACCCACGGTTTAACAAGCCAGTCAAAATCGGATTTAATCCAGGGCCTCGTAAATATCTCTCCGGTTTCCGTATCGCGTTTGGGGTCGGTATTAGAAGCGCTGAAAAAGTCAAGCGCGGGGAACTGATTGGAAAAATTTGTAATAAATGTACCAACGCGGTCCCAGCCCAATATTGTTCTGCCTTCGGGATTATTTGGCGGATATTTTGCACTCGTACCCATTAAAAGATAGAACATTTTTTCTTTACCTCCCGCTTTACCAGCTTCCACAATAAACCTCAACATACCTTCAAACTCCGAAGGGTCAACATATTCACCGCGCAAATGCCTTTCAAGCAACAGTTCAAGTTCACGTGCTATACCACCATTGTTATTGGGGTCGCTCTCCAAAGCTTTTGCTCTGTTGTATGATTTTGTAACACCGTCTTCCAATGCACCGTCGTTCTGACGCTTCCAGCTTATATAGGTGCTTTCACCCCAAATTGAATCAATTGACTCGGAAAGAAAATCCAAAGGGGATCTGCCGGCAACATCCATTCCTTTAAAAGTTTTTCCGCTTCCTTCCCTAAACGGTATATATGGATCGATTCCGGACTCGGGCATTGGAATTTTATGATTGATATCGGTAAATTTGTTGATTGCTATCCATAAACGTCTGTCATCCCATCTTATCTGGCCTTTTTCAGCCAACACATTAAAACATGCTTTGGCCTGATCTTTATTACCGGTTGTATATAAACATTCCTGAATGTATGGCACACCCCACATATCCATTGCCTGTTTAAACTGATCAACTTCTTCGTTTTCAGATTGTTGATTTATACGTTCAAACTCGGTACCAAACCAGGGAATGCCTTTACCAATTGCGGAATAACGTGCTTTCTGCCTTCTGCGCCAGTTTCGGGAATAATACTCTCTTCCCGATTTTAAAAGCTGCCATATACTGTCCAGGTCGAGCAGATAAGTGTCTCTTGCAAACTGCCTTAAATAACTATGACTGTCTTTCATCGGTATGTTTCTTTCATCTTTTTTAATTTTTATTTCAGGACCGGTAATAACTCCTTTATTGCCGGCTTCCTTTAATTTTTTTAGTGTGTCGCGCCATATTCCTTCTTTTGTAAAATGTTCCTCGGCTCTCTGTGCGAGTTTTTCGGTTTTTTCAGCTTCCCGATTTGAACCTTTCATGTAATATTTTACTTTATTAGCTTCAAGTTCGGGTTTATAAGGCTCCATTCCGTTTTCATAAACCCACTTTAAAAACTGCGGAAAAGTAAACTCGCGACCCCGGCTTAATTTAACCACACCCTCATTTCCCGGATCGTTAAGAATCTGATACAAAGGGTTACCGGGTGCATCGGCAAATATAATTTCATCTTTATTTAATAAAATCGGATCATGACATTTGTCATTTCTTTTAAATTGTTTATTCATTAGATCATAATGCTCATGCAATTTGTCCTGTAATTCATTAACATTCATTGTTGGCGCGGCCAAAGTTCTGTTTAGCCATGTGGCAAACTCACCAAGATCAATTTGATCTTTTTTTACATGATATTTGGGATCCGGATTGTCAAAAGGAGAATAAATCAGTACTTCGCGATCAAATTTAACAACTTTATCATCAATATATTTCACTTTAATTTTACCCGGCTTAGGCACATATCTCTGCTCACCTTCATCAAATATCCACTCATCATATTCAAGCTCTGTTCCGGGTTTGATATCGAAATTCATTTCTTTGATATGAGGAACATGCTCATACAATTGTGATTTTTTATTCAATTTCGGTTTCAATTGATGCATATTTGCAAATTCTTTAAACCTGTTCATTCCCATTCTGTAAACCCGACCTGTTTTTTTGTTTTCCATCGCCACCCAAACACCGCGCATTACCATAAGGTCCTGCTTTTTCTTGGGATCTTCGGGGTCGATTGATCTTCGTTTATCCACATATACATCTTTTAAAATCCAATCATCTGTGTATTCTTCAACCTGGGGTTCGTGATTTTCATTCCAGCCTGTTATTTTTTTTCGAATACCTGCAAATTCTTTGTCTTTTTCAAGCGGAAGGCCCGTATAAACGATAGCTCCTTTAAGGAGCCTTTGCTCTATATGACGTTTTTTGCGGGTGTCATGCATATCCCACATTACTTCTTTCACTTCATTTATTGTTTTTAGCATTTCGAATTCCTGTTCGGCAATTTTATCAAGAATTTCGGATAATTTTTGTGCATGGTTATTTACAAATTCAAGATTGAAACTTTTATCTTTGGCGTATTTTTTCCATACCTCCTTAAGTTTTTCAGATGTTTTTGTTGGGAGGTCATAACCCGCAAGTTCAGGCTCGAATTTTTTGTATTCTTTTAATTTGGATCTTGAGTATTCCGGAACAACATTAAGAATTGTTCGCCATATATCATCAAAATTCTGTTCGGAAACGTTAACTCCAAGCTCTTCCAAAAAATCAGATACTCTTGAATTAAATTCATTGTTCAATTCATCCAGATTCGCTGTTTTTTCATCAACGATTTCCCGTGCGTCTTTAACACGTTTAGGGTCGATATCCGCAGGCATTTTGTACTCGAATCTGTCGAGGATCGAATAATATTTTTCCGAAGCCTGTGTAAGTATGGATTTAAGTTCAGGTTCGAGCTCTTCTTCCTTTTCTTTTTCCTCCTCTTTTTCTTCGGGTTTTTCAAGATCTTCGGGCTCCTCGGGTTTTTGAGTTTGTTCTCTTTGCGATTCGGTATCTTTTGACTCCGCAAAACAAACAAACTTTGATTCACCGAACAAAGGCTCAAATGTATGAGTTTTAAATAAACTTAACAATAATTGTCCGTACCTGTTTTGCATTTTATCCGTTAATTATTGATTGAACCTCTTTACCGGCATCAGTGCCGTAGAATTTGTTTCTTTTGTCCTCGTTGCTCAACTTTTCTCTGACTGTTCTTTGAAGTATTGTTTTAATTTCAGGGTCGGGAACTTTTTTGGATTTTAATTTCTTTTTTGCAGCGCTTAGCTGAGTTTTTAATTTGTCAGCTGCATCTTTAACATTATCCTGTGTTATCTCGTCTATTCCCATATTTTCAATATTTCCCGCCTGAGTCTGGACATTGTCAAGCTCACCTCTACTGGCGCCAATTGCAGCATAAACTTTCATTTTATTAGGATTATTCTTTGCATAAGTATCCAATTGTGCACCTCCCTGCTTCGCCGCTTTATATGCATCGCTATTTCTGTCGATATATCCGACTTGTGCTGCATGCGTAATATTCCCTGCATTGTTTTTACGATTTTGTTCAGCGTCTGTCGGTGTTTTACCGCCTGTTGTTCTTTTTGTGCTCGGTGTTCCGAGTGGAGTACGAAGATTTCCCTGAGCCCATTTCTGAACTTTTCTTGCCTGTTCTCTGGTTAGTTCGCCTGTACGTTCGTATCTTCCCAGCGCAGCTTCCCCACCTAAAGCTCTTGCAATCTCACTTCTTGTTCTTTTCTGTTCCGTTGTCCCGGTTTTCCATCTTTTTATTACTTCTGCCAAAGGTTTTTGAAATTTTCGGGTTGTAATACCCTGAGCAAGATATTGTTTTAACTCTCTCGGCGTACCTGCTCTTCCTTTTCTGCCAAGAGCTTCGATATTGGCTTCGTTAACACGTTTTTGATATCCTCCTCCATACTTATTTTCAAGCTCTCTTAAAGGTGCGGTAAATAAATTTCTTACCTGTTGATAACTTGCCCTGCCTTTAGGTCCGCCTGCCGCAGGTATAACAGGCAAAAATCTTGCAGCTCTCGCAAGTGCTCTGCCTGCTCCCGTAACTCTGCTTTTAATACTCTGAACAACACTGCTTGCAATTGATTTTTCAGCTGCTGCAAATACTCCCATCCATACAACAGCTACGGCTCCAAAGGCTATAACCATTGTCTGCAAATCACTAACACCGGATGTTTCAAGATTAAACGCTTCAGTCCAGTTAAAATCATTTGTAATCGGATTCTCGGCATTTTCCAGAGCACCGAGCATTATATAACCTATTGTGAGCGGTATACCAATTAACACCGGAACAAAAGCATTTACAATAAATAAATTAAAATAATCTTTATCACCTGTAGGCAATTTTGAAAACACAATTTTAACCGCTATAATAGGCGATAAAGCTATAATAATCCATAAAAACACCAACCTTGCCAAAAGCACCACAAAAAGAACCACATATGCAACAGCGTAAACCAAATACATTATTACCGAAAACAACAAATTAAATGTCAATCCATTAATGTCAGGTTTTTGTCCCCGAAGTGCATCACTAAGTTTATCAATATCAACAACTTTCATCATTTGCACGGCAAGTATCAATGCCGAATTCCTTGAAGTAAACTGCTGAAAAAATGATTTTCCGTTCTCAGTTAACACATATTTTCTATTGTTATCAAGCTGGCAATAATATTTATCTACTTGTTTTTTTTGTTCGCTTTTTAACTGATTAACCCGGAGTTCAAATTTATCGGGATCTCCGAACATTGCACGGCATACCCGGTCGATATTCTGTTTAATTTTTTGAACTTCTTCCTTGGATAAATCATCCTGATTATCGGGTAAATAAACCTGCGTGCGCTGCAGCTCCGAACTGATTGATGAGGGCAAGGTAAAAACAACATGAGTTAATACATTACTTACATCCAGCACAAACTTAAGTCCGATAAAAGTAAAATTAACCAAAATCAGTGCAATAACAAACTTTGGCAAAAAAGTTTTCAACTGATAATCACCTTCTTTTGAAAATCCCGTCACATTATACAAAGCTATTCCAAGCAGAATAACAACAAAAGCGATATTTACCAGGTTTCTTATTTGAACCCATATATCAAGAAGCCGTTCCTCCATTCCCGCTCCGAACAAAAGATCATTGTTCATTAATCCTCCGATTGCTAAAAATATCGGCCATAGAATCTTTTGCAATAATTCCAGCACCTTAGACAAAAATATAACCATTTTCTCAAGAACATCTTTAAATAAGTCTGCTTGATTTGCAAAATCCGAATCCGCCTGAGCATAAACCGTTACAGGTATTAAAATCAAAACTATTGCCAGTAATATAAACCATTTTTTTGATATGTATTTTCGTCTTTTCATTTTTTTACGTTAAAAAGCTGTAAATTCCGGCTGCGCCGCTGAATCCGGCTGCCGTTGCAGCATAATATTTCATAACTTTACCAACACCCGAATTACCGAAAACTCTTGTGCCGGATTGTAAACCGCCGCCTTTTTTCTTCTTTGCTCTGAATCCTTTTCCGGCACTTCCGCCGTAAACATCGGTTGTTTCAGCAAGTCTTTGCTGATCAAATTCTTCTTTTGCCTGCATGGGTCCGGCCGCATAAGCCGGTTGTCTTCCTTCTGTTTCCTCTTTAATATCAGCTCTTTTGCCCAATTGAACCGGAGCCGCCGGTACGGGGCCTTCAAATTCTTCTCCGCCACCCGGAACTTTTGATTCGGTTTTTTCTTTTGCCGTAACATCCACACCTCCGGTTTTTGGCGGAGCTTTCGGGCCCTCGGTAACCGGAATAGTAGCTTTTTGAATAAGTGCTTCACGCTTTCTTTCCTGTAATTGTTTGTTTGTATAAACTTCGGCCGCTGAACGCTTTTTATCTTTAAATTCAGATTTAAGTTCATCGCGGTTAACCAAAAACTTTTTAGCGGGCTGATTAACAAACGTAAATTTATAATTTCTTTTTCCGGGTTTTATAACACTTGATTCAACTTTAAGACGAACGCCCCTTCTGTCCTTCACTGTTCCGTAAGCAACACCGTTTGCATCTACCTTTAATTTCGCTTCCACATAAATACCGTTATTTTCCACTTCTTTTTCCATTTTCACAGACACACCGCTCCAAACCTGTTTTTGCAAACCTGTAAGAGTCGCTCCTTTTTCTTCTTCACCTTCCGCCGGAACATCCAACGGATTCATACCGTATCCGACATTCCCGGAAGGTGAACCCGTAAATAAAATATCATCCCAAAATTCGGCTGCTTTTTGACTGCTCGAATTCGCTCTTCGTATGTCATCATCATCTTTGTAATCAAAATTTTCATCTTTGTTTTTTAATAGTATTAATTTTCCTTCTTTTAATTTGGCCTTGTCATCCCGAGCTTTTTCATCCGATATTTCACCGTTTAATTGTTTTTGTTTTATAATCTCACCTGCAATATGTTCTTCCATTGCTTTGATTTCTTCAAACCCGAATTTTTCGATATTGCGGTTTGCCGCTTTTGAATATTCTTTTGTTTTTGTGTCGGGTAAAAGCCTTTGTGCCAACAAGTAAACATTGCCTTCCGCAATCGCTTTTTGCCGGTTAACAAAATCAATGAATTCGTTAAAGAACACTTTTCTAAGTGCGAAATCAGTATCAAGGATTGTTCCCGTGTTAACAAAATACGTTGTTTCAAGTCCCGCGATATCAAGTTGAGTGGGAGTTGTGTCGTACCTGATTATACGCTGCAGCCTCTCATCGTTATCAACGTTTCCGAGAATATTATTCTTGATATAAGGAACTAAAAATGTCTGTAAAAACGATTCACCCAGTTGTTGCATATATATTATTTATTTTGTTTTTTTTGTCTTTTCTTTTTTGCTTTTTCAGCCGCCTTTTTAGCTCTTACTTCAGGCAATTGAGCCCTTGGAATAGATTTCACTCCCTGTCTGTGCAAAAGCAAATCCTTATGTGTAAAAGGGTTTCCTCTTATATTGTTCTTTTTAAAATATTCCGAAGTTGTTATGCCAAGCGCTTGCTGGGCAGCGGCGATTTTTATTAAATATTTTGTCATAATCGCTTTACCGTAACGGTTTGCTGTTTCTTTAAGCATAATAGCTTCGCTGCTGCCTTTACCGTGTTTTTTTTCAACGTATTGAATATATTCATTAAACAAATCCATACCTTCACCCATTCTTTCACCTTTGTCTTCTTTTGTTGATGCTTTTCTTTTAGCGGCGTCAAACCGTTTTGCCGTATAAAAAGATGCCAGATCATCAAAACCTTTCTGATTCAAAAAATATTTTTCAATCAATTTGTGATCTCCGAAAATATTAACCAATTCCTGAAAATGACCATCTTTTACCTCGGCGTTCTTTCCCGCGCCAAAGGGGTTTGTTAATCTTTTCGGACCCCTTAACCATGTACTCAAATAACTTTCTCCATGGCTGCCCGCACGCATACCTTTTTGGAGCATATGCACACCACCTGCGGTAACAGCGGCACTAAACATAAAATGCGGAGACTTAAAGCCGGCAACCAACCTGCCCAGCCCTTTACCGGACTGCAAATGCGCCAGATAATTGGCGGCCATGCCCAATGTTCCTATTCCGGTGAGTAAAAATGAGGCTATATTTTTTCGGTTTAATACTCTTTCAGCTCCGTTTATTACCAAAGAACTGTTTAGTTTTCTTTTGAGCCCTTTTAAAAGCTTTTTTGTGCCTTCCTGGGCTTTTCTCAATTGTTTTTCTTTTTGTTTGGTCAATTCATATTTTTCACCATTTAATTCCTTCATTAACTGTTCATATTGTTTTATGTTAATCACATTAGCTTTTGCAAGTGATTCAGCTAATTTTGATGCATCATCTTTGTCATATCTTTTTGAATATTCAATAACCGCTTTATAACGCTGATTAGTATCAAAAGCTTTAAACAAAAATGCGGTTACAGATAATCTAACAGAATCACCGCCGCTTGATACATTTTTTTGATAAGGGTACTGATTTATGTATCCGCAAATAGTATCCCATTCTTTTTTATTCAGATTTCCCTGCTGTATATGCGCAAATAAAACACCTATATCGGTTCCGTAATGCTCGCTTAATTTATCAATATTTTCAAGAATACTGTAAAAATAAGCATATTCTTCTTTTCTTATTTTACCTCTCGGGCCCGCAAAAGCTCTTACGGCATAAACAATGGCATCTTTGTATCCGAGTGCTTCTTCTTTATGCCTTCTGTGCAACTGATCAATCGAACGAAGCAAATCTTCGTAAGTCATATCATGTTCAACAAGAGCATCAAACTCTTTTAAATACTTTTGTTCAATCTTTCGTAAGTTTCTTTCAGCTTTATCCAAAAAACGTCCGTGCCTTAATGACGGAATGTCGCCGCCGCGCGAACCTACGGTTAAGGTGTGCATTTTCTTTTTAAGTTCTTTTAAAGCCTCTTTTGTATCTTTTTTTATATTTCCTTTTTGCTCACGCAAATAATCAGCGCGTGTTTTTTTAACTTCGCTTTCATCAGGTCCTTTTTTTGGTCTCGATACTCTGTCACCCATAATTAAAGTTTAAGTATACGTAAGAATGAATCCACTAAAGTTTCTTCTTTGCCTTCGCGTTCTCGAATATGCATCAATAAAAATGTGCGGAGTTCAGCAGGGTCCTGATCGCCAAGCTGGATTGTTATATCGGGTAAAAATTTTGAATTGGTTTGAAGATTAAGTGTTTTTACCTTGGGAGGCTTATAAATAATCCAAAAATATTTTATATTTTGATACGGATATTCTCTTTCTCCCACTTTAATTCCTGTTTTTGAAACAACCACTTTAACGTCTCCGGGAGTTTGACCGTGAACCATCACATACACTGCGGCAGCCAACACAAGAGCAATCGATAAAGTCCAGTTATCGGCCAGAATACCGTAAACAACCAGAATTAATATAATAATTCCGGCTGCAATAAACCATTTAAGCCCTTTTTCATGCTGAATATATTCGGGTGCGGTCCAGCCAATAATATGTTTATCAAACGAATTTTCTTTTTCTTCCATTTTTTATTTTTATTTTCCTAATATTTTAGCATAAATCAGCCAAAAAAACAAGTACTACATGTTTTTTATGTGCAAAATACTACATTTTTTTTCTTAAACCGTTCCACCAACGTTCTTTAGCGTCATCAATCGAAACTTTGCAAAGATTTTTTATTTCAATTACGGATTCATCGATTACTTCACCAATTTCAAAAATTTCTCCTACACCGTGCTTTTTACAAATCTCTGTAAATTCAAGATCATTATTAACTTCAACAATAAACCCGCCGGCCTGACCAAAAAGCCTTACATGTCCGGGCAAATCTCCATCAAGTTCAACTTTGCAGCCCAGTTTTCCTTCGGCTCGTCCTCCCAAAGCCATTTCAGCAAGGGTAACAGCTGCCCCGCCCTCACTGATATCATGCGCCGCATTTACACAGCCCGCAGCAACAGCATCAACCATCGAGTAAATCTGTGCTTTGGCTTCGGCTAAATGCGGTTTCGGAATATTTGCCCCAAGTTCACCTTTTAATCTGTAATATTCCGAACCTCCCAGCTCGTTATGTCGGCCACCGAGCATATATAATTTTGAACCGCTTTGTTTAAACTGCATTTTAACGGCTTTTCTGTAATCTTTAATTTTTCCTGCGCAGCAAATAATCGCGGAAGGCGGAATCGCTCCTTTTTTACCGTGATTATAAAGCGAAACATTGCCCGAAATAACGGGAGTGGGATAATCGGGATATTCCTTTAAATGAATTCCTTCACATGCATCTTTAACACCTTTTACACCTTCGACAAATTCCCACATCTGCTCGGGCTTTTCAGGATTACCGTAACAAAGGCAATCAGTTATTGCAATCGGCTCCGCACCAACCGCAGCCACATTTCTCATGGACTCCACAACAGCATTTAAAGCCTGATAATACGGAGAAATTTTTCCGTATTCGGGGTTTGCATCGCAACTGAATGCAACACCTGTTTTTTTTGCCCCCTCGGGAACATCCTCACCAAGTAACGGAGCCAGAATTCCCGCATCAGCCTCACCTGCTTCGACTATGGTATCACCTCTTATATTCTTATCATATCTTTCATAAACCGGCTTTCTGGATGCAATATTCTCGCTGCCCAAAAGTTCAAGCAAATCATCGGAATAATCGTTTTTAGCTTGAATTTCAGGTTCTTTAAAATCCTTTGAAGGTTTTTCAACTTCACGATCATATTGAATACCTTCGGTTAAATCAACTGCGGACGCATCAACCTGAACATCGCCTTTATAAGTTAATTTGTAATTTCCTTTTTTAACTTTTCCAACCGGGACAGCCTTTGCATTTTCAGCTACACCGGGCAAATCCCACTTTTTATTATAATGATCAAGTATCATTTGAGTCAGATCGGGATGACAAATCCATGCGAATCTTTCCTGAGTTTCACTGCATGCAATTACCGAAGGATGCAGGCCTTCCATTCCCGTATTGATTTTATCTATTTCAACTTCCGCACCAAAACCTCTTTTTGCAACCTGTTCAACTGTTGAACAAACGTTACCTCCGGCTCCGTGATCTTTAAATGAAACTCTCTTAAGGTCTCCGTTTCCTTTTAAAATCTTGAATAAATCATAAGTAGCAACAAGCAAATGACGCTTTAAAAAAGGATTTGGCTCCTGAACGGCGCCTTTATTGGCCTCTTTATCAGCTTCATCCAATTCAATTGAAGCAAAAGCAGCACCACCCATACCGCTGTTATCAGTCGGCTTACCGACAATTATAATATCGTAACCGACTTCCGCCGCTTCTTCAGGCACATATGAATGAATCAAATCGGATTCTTTAACAAGTCCGAATGCGGCAACATTCACCAGGCAGTTGTCATTATATTGCTCATCAAAATAGCAATCGCCGCCCAGATTGGGTATGCCTATCGGATTGCCATATCCCGAGATACCCGAAATAACACCGTCGGCTATTCTTCTTGCCTGATTTTTTTCAATATCTCCGAATCTTAAAGGATCAACCGTTCCTATAACTTTACCGCCCATACAGCATACATCACGAACAACTCCGCCTATGCCCGTTGCCGCCCCTTCATATGGAACAATCTGCGAAGGATGATTATGGCTTTCATGTGACATAATAAGCCCCCATCTTTCGCCATCAACTTCGGCGAAACTAACAACCCCGGAATCTTCGACGGGCCCCAATATAACATTCGGAGCATCGGTTGGAAGTGTTTTTAAATAAACTTTTGTTGATCTATACGAACAATGCTCGGAACACTGAATACCAAAAATAACCGCTTCCGTAAGTGTTGGCGGACGCCCCAAAATTTCCTCAATCTGTTTTGCTTCATCAACGGTAAGACCAATTTTATTTTCATTGAGAGTTTTCTCAATTTCATCATTGGCCATTTGAGAAAATGGGAATGTTTTTGCCATAAATTAGCGAATGTAAGGAGTTAAAGCCATAAATCGTGCCCGTTTGATTGCTTTTGCAACCATTTTCTGATGCCTTAAGCATACACCTGAATAATACTTCGGAACAATTTTTGAATATTTTGTAATGTAAGGTCTTAGAGCTTTAAGATTTTTATAATCAACATAATCCGCTTCGTCCACACAAAATATACAGGGTTTATTATATTTATTCTTAGCCATAATTAATAATGGAGTTAAATTTTAATATCGATATCCGGATCATCAAGAATGCTCTCAAGTTTTGAATCAAGATCATTGATGTCCATTGCTTTTTTGGAAGATTTTTCTTCTTTAGCAGGTTTTTCCTTCTCG
>CAYFUK010000020.1:0-20043 GCA_964346325.1 uncultured Candidatus Peribacteria bacterium
AACGGTTTTAAAATTGATAAATTTATTAAAGGAAAAGAAGCTCTTGAAAGATATAACTCCAGGTTTATGGAGGATTCATTTGTTTTAAATGTAGAAGAACTCGCGACTGTTTATCATATGCCGCATATGAGTGTTGCAACCCCGAATATCTACTGGGTAAAATCAAGAAAACTTGAGCCTCCGGTAGATTTGCCCGAACCTAAAGCTGACCTTGCCGATAAACTTACATTAATGGGCAGAACCAACTTCAGGGGAATACGTAAAACTTTCGGAATAAAAAATAGTGATCGTGGAAGACACATTTATATAATAGGTAAAACCGGAATGGGTAAAACAACACTTTTGGAAAATATGATTTACAGTGACATTCAAAGCGGTAAAGGTGTTGCGGTAATTGATCCCCATGGTGATTTGGCTGAGTCTGTGCTTGATTTTGTTCCTGCCGACAGAACCAATGATGTAGTATTGTTTGATCCCTCTGACAGAGATTTTCCTATCGCCTTTAATATGCTCGAATCCAAAGATCCGGCTCTTAATTCAATAATTGCATCCGGATTGGTTGGAATATTCAAAAAAATATACGGAGACAGCTGGGGCCCAAGGCTGGAACACATTTTGCGTAATACAATTCTATCTCTTCTTCATTATCCCAACACTACGATGCTGGGAATTACACGTATATTGCAGGATAAAGATTTTAGAAAAAAAGTAGTGCGAAAACTTGATGATCCGATTTTGAAATCTTTCTGGGAAAAAGAATTCGAACCAATGCAGGACAGGCAGAAAATTGAGGCAATAAGCCCTATTTTAAATAAAGTGGGCCAGTTTTTATCAAGCCCTATTGTAAGAAACATAGTTGGTCAGCCAAAGAGTACCGTGAATTTGAGATTCGCTATGGATAAAGGCAAAATAATTATTGTAAATTTATCAAAAGGTAAACTGGGTGAAGACAATTCAAGCCTTCTTGGTGCAATGCTTATTACTAAATTTCAGATTGATGCCATGAGCAGAGCCGATGTACCTGAAAAAGACAGAAAACCGTTTTATTTGTTTGTGGATGAGTTTCAGAATTTTGCTACGGACTCTTTTGCTACAATTTTATCGGAGGCGCGTAAATATAAGCTTAATTTAACAATGGCAAATCAGTACATCGCGCAGATGCCCGATGAAGTGCGCGATGCTGTATTCGGTAATGTTGGAACTGTTTTATCGATGCAGATCGGATATGACGATGCCGAGTATATTTCTCAGCAATTCGGAGAAGAAGTTTTACCTGCCGATTTGGTGAGTTTAAGTAAATATACGGCATATACACGCTTATTGATTGATGGTATGCCATCAAAGACATTTTCTTTGGATACTCTCCCTCCGCCTGAAGATCTCCAAGTAGAGGAGGGCAGACGTGATAAAATAAGAAAAGTGGTTCGTGAAAGATACGCAAAAAAGCGCGAAATGGTTGAAGATAAAATTTTAAGATGGAGTACGGCAAAAGATAAAAAAGAATTAAAAGAAAGAAATAATTGATTTCACAATTAAAAGAAATTAAACTACTTATCGTGTAATTAATAAATTCAAACATGGAGACGGTTTCTACCACCAATGCGCCTAAAGCTATAGGCCCGTATTCACAGGCTGTAAAAACCAACGGTTTATTATTTTGTTCCGGGCAAATCCCTTTAAATAAAAACGGTGATATTCAAGGTAATAATATTGAAACACAAACACATCAGGTTATGAAAAATCTTTATGAAATTCTTAAAGAGGCGGGCAGCTGTTTTGATAAAGTGGTTAAAACAACAATTTATCTTGATGATATTGAAAATTTTAAACATGTTAATGAAATTTACTCAACTTATTTTGAAAAACATAAACCGGCAAGAGCGACTGTTGAGGTATCCCGTCTTCCTAAAGATGTAATGGTTGAAATCGAATGCATCGCTATAATTTAATGAATGTTTATGCCCAGTCGAATAAATACCGCAAAGTTTTATAAATTAAAATGTTTTGAGTGCAAAAAAGAATTCGATGAAAAAGAAACCTCCACTTTTTGTAAAAAATGCGGTGGAGCTTTGGATGTAATCTACGATTACGAAAGAATCAAGCGCAGAATGAATACTTTTTCATTAAAGCATACCGCCATTTCCGCAATGAAGTATCTTGATTTTTATCCTATTCTTGATCTGGAAAAAATCGTAAGTTTAAAAGAAGGCGGCACACCCTTGTATCAGGCAAGAAAACTGGGTAAAAAGTTGGGATTAAACAGGATTTTTATTAAAAACGAAGGTGCGAATCCGACAGGAGTTTTTAAAGACCGCGGTACGCTGGTGGAAGTTTCAAAAGCACAGGAATTGGGTGCAAAAGCCATTTGCCTGGCTTCCTCAGGTAATATGGCCGCTTCTGTTGCCGCATACTCCACTGTGGCCGGCATTCCATGTTACGTTATGGTCCCCGAAAACACACCGATTGGAAAATTGAGTCAGACAATTTCTTATGGAGCGCGTGTTTTATTGATAAGAGGAGAGTATAGTGAATGTGCATGTTTGGCAGCTGAAATAGCAGAAGAAAATAATTTTTATCTGGCAGGAGATTATGTTTTCAGAAGAGAAGGCCAAAAATCCCAAAGTTACGAAATATGTGAACAATTGTTCTGGAATGCGCCCGATTATGTTATTTGCCCTATAGGTTGCGGAACTAATTTATCAGCAATCTGGAAAGGTTTTAAAGAATTCCATAAACTCGGATATATTAATAAATTACCTAAATTAATAGGAGTTCAGCCGACAGGATGCAAGACCGTTGTAAATGCAATAAAAAATAATAGCCGGAAAGTTAAACCGATTGAGCATATTGATACAATCTGCAGCGCCGTAGCAGTAAACTTTCCATTAGACGGCCAGCTGGTTCTTAAGGCAATAAAAGAATCCGAAGGCACCGCTGTTGCAATTGATGATCACGAAACTCTCGCTGCAGAACATCTGCTTGGCAGTGATGAATCCATATTTGTTGAACCTTCAGGTGCTTTGGGAATTGCAGCATTAAAAGAGCT
The DNA here is from genome assembly GCA_964346325.1 of uncultured Candidatus Peribacteria bacterium. Classification (GTDB taxonomy): domain Bacteria; phylum Patescibacteriota; class Gracilibacteria; order UBA1369; family PNNO01; genus JAUVDZ01. Next base: position 3,047 of record CAYFUK010000020.1, read on the forward strand.
TAGTAAAAAAGGCAAAATCAAAGAAGACGAAACCGTTGTGGTAATAGCAACAGGTAACGGGTTAAAAGATCCTATCGCAGCTATGTCCAATCTTCCGCATCCTCCTTCTCTCGAACCTGACAAAGAAGACATAAACAGATACCTTAAACATAAATTGTATAAATTAAGAGCATCTTCAGGTAAGCAAAGAGGAAAAACATTATGGAAGAAGATGCCCGCTGAAAACGAACTCCGGAAAATAATAAAAGATAAATTTGATATTACAATAAAAGGAGATCATTTACGTGCCGTTCACGGAGCTTTGCTTAATTTTGCGGCAAAAGGTAAAAAGGTAACGGAGAGTGATCTTCAAAAAATCGTTGAAAACGCACTTAAGGAATATTCTTATAAAAAACCTGTTTTGATTGTTAAGGATTTTGACCTTAATATAAATAAAAACAAACCACCAAAAGTAAAACTCGATGTTGAGTTTATGGGTAATTCAATCTGTTCAAAGGCGGAAGGTGTAGGGCCGGTTGACGCGATTATAAACGCATTAAAAAAAGCGGTAACAAAAGATGACAAGTTGAGCGTTACCTTAAAAGATTATAATGTAACCATTCACTCAGCCGGAACAGACGCTGCGGTTGAAGTAAACATTAAAATGTCCGATAAAGACGGTGATAAGGTTGTGGGCAGCGCAACTTCACCCGATATAATACAGGCATCAACCGATGCATATGTAAGAGGTTACAATGCACTTTACTGGAAAAGCAAAAAGTAATTACGCCCGTAAAACTTTAAGCCCGGGCAATTCTTTTCCTTCAAGAAATTCAAGCATTGCACCGCCTCCGGTTGATACATGAGTATATTTATCGCGGCTTATTTCAAAATGTTTTAAAGCGCTTAAAGTATCTCCGCCGCCAAGGTAGGTTTTTCCTTTAACTTTTGTTAAAGCTTCAGCTATTTCGCGTGTGCCGCGTTCAAAGGCTTTTTTTTCATAAACGCCTACGGGACCGTTCCAGATAATTGTTTTTGCTTCATTTAAAATCTCAATATATTTGTTTAAAGATTTAACACCAATATCAAGCATTTTCATATTTGCCTCAATACCTGTTATTTCCATATCAGCGGTTAAAACATTATCTTTGACTTCATCGGCAACAATAAATCCACCCGGTACGCGGATTTCACATCCTTTATTTTCAGCTTCAAGCATCAATTCGCGGGCGGTTTCAAGTTTGTTTTCTTCGTAAAGAGACTCTCCAACATCAAAGCCCTGTGCGGCAGCAAAAGTATTTGCAAGTCCGCCCCCCAAAAGTATTTTATCGGCCTTTTCAATATACGCTTTGATTACACCGATTTTGGTATCGATTTTTGCTCCTCCAAGTAACAATACTAAAGGTTTCGGCACATCACCGAGTAAATCACTTAAAGCTTTAACTTCTTTTTCAATTAACAGCCCGGCATAAGAATCAAGATGATGAGCAACACCTTCGGTTGATGCGTGAGCTCTGTGAACTGTCCCGAATGCATCACTCACATATAAATCAGCATATCCTGCCAATTTTTTTGCAAAATCTTTATCGTTTTCTTTTTCTTCTTTGTTGAATCTTGTATTTTCCAACATTAAAATTTCACCATTTTGTAAATCTGCAATAACTTTTTCAACTTCCGGCCCAACGCATTTATCTGCTTTTTTAATATCTTTATTCAAAAGTTCGCCCAGTTTTTCAGAAACCGGATCCATTTTCAGATCATCTTTTTCTTTTCCCCCGGGTCTACCCAGATGTGACATTAAAATTACGGCTGCATCGTTTTTCAGTAAATATTCAAGAGTGGGAAGCGATTCTTTTATTCTTGTGTCATCCTGAACTTCGCCTTTTTCAAGCGGTACATTATAATCTACTCTAACCAACACTTTTTTAGCTTTAATATCGGCATCTTTAATTGTTTTGAGTTTCATGGATAATATAAATTAAATATTATTGAGTGTATGAACCGTTTGAATCGCCGTCCTTGCATATTCTGCGCCTCTTTTTATTCTTGCATTTGCAAGATCTTTGCTGTTTGCAGTTATGATTCCCTGGATAACGGGAGTTTTATGTTCGAGGCTTAATTTTGTTAAAGCATGTACGGATTCTCTTGAAACATGTTCATAATGATCGGTTTCACCTCTGATCACGACTCCAAGTGCAATAATAACATCGATACTATGTTTTTTAATAAGCTTTTGAGTTGCGATAGGAATTTCTAATGCTCCGGGTACATTTACCACTTTAATAATTTCTCCATTAAGTTCTTTAAGTTCTTTCAAAGTAAATTCCAAAAGTTGTTTTCCTACATCAAAATTAAACTCGGAAATAACTATTCCCACTTTTACACCTTTGCCGTCCGGATTTGTATTTTTTAGGATTTCCTGTTTCATATAAAACCTCTTTCTTTTAGAAATTCATAATTTGTCTGATGATCGCGCTCATCAAATAGTCTTTTAAGATATCGTGACAACATATCGACTTCTATATTAACCAAATTACCGACTTTTTTAAATCCAAGACCAGTATTGTTTAATGTATGCGGAATAAGCGAAACAGTAAAAGAGTTCTGAGTTAAGTCAGATATGGTAAGGCTTATTCCATCAACTGCAACCGACCCTTTTAATGCTATAAATTTTGAATATTCTTTGGGAAAGGCAATTGTTATTTCTTTGTTTTGGATCTTCGTAATTTTTCCTGTTGTATCAACATGTCCCTGAACAAAATGGCCATTTAGTTTATCGCCGATTTTTAAAGGAGGTTCCAAATTCACTTTGTCGCTTACTTTCCAATGATGAACATCTGTTATTTTTAGTGTTTCGGGCATGTAAGAAACATTAAAACCGTTATCGGAAATTTTTGTCGCAGTTGAACATATGCCGTTTACGGCAACCGAATCATCAATTTGAAATTTTAATTCCGAATTAATTTCGGCAATTAAGAATTTGCCCTCTTTTTTTAGAGATTTAATGGTTCCGAGTTCTTTAATTATTCCTGTAAACATATTAAATTTTATTGCTTAAATTATTATTCTGGATTTTTCCGATAAATACAAGGAAATTAAAGTTGTTTTTTTTAGATTTATTTTAGAATAATTTAATTTTTTATTGATAGTGTAAGTACAAATATTATTTAACCCTTATTATTATGAGGAGTTTGAACAGAGTTTCCCTTATGGGCAATCTCGCAGCGGATCCCGAAATTCGCGAAACATCCACAGGTAAAGCTGTTGCTAATTTTTCTCTCGCAACAAGCAGACAATGGAAGGACGAAGAAGGCAAAAAAATCAGTGCAACAGATTTCCATCGTATTGTTGCATGGAAAAGACTTGGTGAAATTTGCGGAGAGTATCTTAAAAAAGGTGCTGCAATTTATCTTGAAGGTTCTTTAAAAAATCGCAGTTACGAAACAAAAGAAGGAGAAAAAAAATATTTAACCGAAATTGTCGCAAATAACATCAAATTTATAAATTTGAAAAAAGACAAAGACGGCAATGCAAAAGCATCAATTGATCCCGTTGAACCTGAATCGGAGGAAGATTCGGACAATTAAGCTTTTACTGGATATTTTTAAGTTAGTGACGTAAAATTTCATGCGTCACTAACTTTATTATTTGCAGGCAACAGTAATAATACCTACATATAACAGAGCACAGGTACTCAGAGACTGCCTTGAACGATTAATTAAGCAGGATTTTATCAAAGATGAATATGAAATCATTGTTGTTGATGACGGCAGTACCGATGCAACGGCCGAAGCAATTGAAAATGTTAATGATGAAACAACTGTTCCAATAACATATTTGTATCAAAAAAATCAGGGGCAGGGGATAGCGCGCAATTACGGTTTAAGATATGCCAAAGGAAAAATAATCATTTTGATAGGCGATGATATTCTTGTGAATCCGGATTTCGTTAAGGAACACATGAAATATCACAGAAAACATATAAATGAAAACGATGCTGTACTGGGTTTTATATGTTGGGATCCGCGTTTGGAAATAACTTCTTTTATGGAATGGCTCACAAACGGATCTTCTGTTTTAGGTAGATTCGGAGGACATCAATTTGCATTCGAAAAACTTGAAGGCAAAAAAAAGGCAAATTATAACTTTTTTTATACCTCCAATATCTCACTTAAAAAATCGCTTCTTAAAAAACATCCTTTCGACTCACGTTTCAGTTCTTATGGATGGGAAGATATCGAACTCGGATACAGGCTCACTAAAAAAGAAGATCTTAATCTTTATTATAATCCCAATGCGATTGCGTATCATTATCATCCAATGAACGAAGATGGTCTTAAAAAAAGAATGTTTAATATAGGCAAGTCAGCTCATTTGATTCATGAAAAATATCCGGAACTTAAAAAAGTGCCTTCAAAATTTAAAAAATTTATATTTATTTTATTTGCCAATTCTTTATCTGTTTTTATTTTAAAAAAAATAAGTGAATTAAGTAAAAATCGATACTACACATTTTATTATTACGCTTTATCAAAAAAATACTTTTTAGAAGGCCTTAAAGAAAGTGAGAAATGATTTTATTGATTGCCTCCCTGTCCGAATAAATCAGGAAAAATTTCAGCCATTTTATCTCTTTCCTCACTGGCAACCGACTCCGGATTTTCTTCATCAGCAGGCATTGCGGCCTCTTCTTCCGGTGTCTTTCTTAAAATTGTATAAGTCTCGTTATCGGGATTGGCAAATACCTGAACTTCAAGTCCCGCATTGACTAATTCATTCTGAATTTGATCCATTTGATCCTGAGTTGCATTTGAAGTCTCTACATCCCATCCCTGTTGTTGCATCGATTGAATCTCGGATTCATTGGCGGGAGGGACTTGTGACATTTGTTCCATATTCATATTTCTATTTATTATTTGTATTTCTATTTATATTATACTATAAAAAAGCTTGCTTTGCAATTTGTTAAAGCCAAAAATTTGTAGTATAATATATATATGAACAAAAAAGTGATACTGACTATCGGCGCAAGTGTGATTTTATTGATAATGCTGTTTGTTGTTGGATTTGCAGCAGGATGTTTCAGAACAAAAGAACCGGGACAAATAACGGATACATCTCCGATTGAACTTACATATTATAAACTTTATGACGATTCAGATGTGATTGAACCCTTGATTCAGGAATATATGGCGCTTTTTCCCAATGTTAAAATTAATTATCGCAAATTTACCGACCCTGAAGAATATTATGATCTAATTATAAATGAACTTGCCGAAGGTGAAGGGCCTGATATTTTTTCAGTTCCGAATACCTGGTTTTTAAAAAATCACAAAAAAGTTTCACCCGCTCCCACAAGTATGCTCCCTCCGCAAATTTTTGAAGATACATTTGTGGCGGTTGCATATGATGATCTTGTAAGAGCCAATCCGGAAACCGGCCAAAACCAGGTTTATGCTTTGCCCATGACTGTTGATACATTGGCTTTATATTATAATAAAGATCATTTTGAAGATGCGATTCCCGAAACAGGCAAACCTGCAATAACCTGGGAAGGCATTAAAGAAGATGTATTTAAATTAACAAAAGAAGATAAGAGCTTCGAAAGATTTGAAGTATCGGGTATGGCTATGGGTTTTGCAGATAATATTTCAAATGCGGCTGATATACTTTATTTGTTAATGGTTCAAAGCACGGGTGATTTTTATGATGAAAATAATCAGAAAGCTATTTTTGCTGAGCAACAGGGCGTTGACAGTTCAGGCAATCCGGTCAATCCCGGTGTTGATGCTTTAAGCTACTATACAGGTTTTGCAAATCCTTCCAATAAAAACTATTCATGGAATTCTTATTTGTCTGACGCAAATTCCGATTCAAAAGAAATAACAACATTTGCAAGAGGCAAGGTTTCAATGATAATCGGATATTCTTATATGTATCAGCAAATTGTTGATGAAATCAATGAATTAAATGCCAGAGGTTTATCAACAATGGATTCTGAAAGTATAAGAGTTGCGACTATCCCGCAAATGTTTGACCCGTCACAATCCACGGAAAAACGCGATGCATATGCTCATTATTTTGTTGAAACAGTAGCAAGAACATCAGAAAACAAAGACTGGGCCTGGGATTTTGCATATTTTTTAACAAGACGGGAATCACTTCAGCATTATTATGATCAGACCAAAAAACCCACAAGCCGGCGTGATATGATCGAGGAACAATCAACCGATCCTATTTACGGAGTATTCGCGGAACAAATAGGATTCGCAGAAAGTCTGCCGATTTTTGACGAAGAAGTTTACGATGAAGCAATTCTTAAAGCGATTAATGATGTTTTGGCTACAAAAAGCGCAAGTGATGCAATGAAGATTGCACAGGAAGAAATAAATGATATATTGCCTTCAGAGGGAATTTATCCAGAAGTAAATGTACCGGAAGAAAATGAAGAAACTGCAGCAGCTGCTTCCTAAATTAATAAAGGAAATAACTCCTTTAAATTTGAGCAGGTTTTTTATTTATGCTTTTGTTTTTTTATTGCCGTTCCAGATTAATCTTGTTGTTTATACCGGTGCGCTTTACCAAGGCGGCAACTTTAACCCTTTTACTTCGGTTTTTATTTATTTAACCGACTTTTTATTTTTATTCGCACTGATTTTTTGGGCAGCAGCTATTGTAAATAATAAATATAAAACAAAACTTACTTACGGAGGCCCTTTTTTATTTTTAATGCTTGTTTTGTTTTTGATTTTTGGAGAGATTTCCGTGTTGTTTGCCGAGGATAAGTGGCTTTCGTTTAATATATTGGTTCGAATAATCCAGTTTATTTTGTTATATTTTTTTATAACCAATAAAACCGTTAAAACGGAAACTTTGATAAATGTGTTTTTGGCATCTGTTTCACTACAGGCTTTGATAGCAATTTTTCAGTATTTGTTTCAGGGCTCGGTTGGATTGAAGTTCTTGGGTGAATCAAAAATCGCAAATGACATATCCGGTGTTGCGAAAATTGATATCGATAATGAAAAAATTATACGTCCATACGGTACTTTACCTCATCCCAATATACTTGCCGGTTATTTATTAACAGGCATATTTTTTGCCTATTATAAAATACGGCAAAATAAGTTATTGGCTTATCCTGTTTTAATTGTTATAACTGCGGCTTTTATTCTTGCATTCAGTAGGGGAGCGTTTTTGGCTTTTATAATTGCGGCTCTTGTTTATTTTTCAGTAAAAGAAACCAAGTTGCCTTTTAAATATATATTATTGGTTTTTGTGTTTTTGGTATTTTTTATTGTCTTATTCAATCTTGAACAAACTTTTTTTAACAGAATAATATTTTCTGATACTGCAAGTTTTCAGGAGCGCGTAACATATTTTAATATAAGTAAAAATATATTTTATCATAATCCTTTTGGAGTCGGTTTGGGCAACTTTACATTTGTTATACCTGATTTTACAGCATTAAAACTGGCCCCCTGGCAATATCAGCCGGTCCATAACGCATATATGCTAATGCTTAATGAAATCGGAATATTTGGTGCTTTGTCTTTTATTGGAATATTCGTAACATCAAGCATAGCGGTATTTATCAAAATGAAAAAACACACCGGTAAATTAAAAATTCTGGGTGCGGTTCTTCTGGCAATAATAACTTCTTTATTTGTTGTGGGAATGTTTGATCACTATATTGTTTCTTTGTATCACGGAATGGCACTGTTGTTTTTAACAATAGCTATATCAGGCAGATATATTGTTAAAGAAAGCCATTGATAAAATCTTTGTCACTCATGTTTTTTTTCCCTTCCGGCTTAAGAGAATTTATTTTAATCGAGCCTTTTTTTGTTCCCAATATCAAATCATCATTAATTCGCTTAAGCTCACCGGGTTTTGCTTTTTTATCTGATTTTTCTATATTAATAAGTTTGCACCTTTTGTTATTAAACATAAAATACACACCGGGCCATGGTTTGAAAGCTTTATATTTATTAATTATTTCCTCGGAAGTATCTTTTGAAGGCTCAATCAGTGCATGCTCTTTTTTTATTTTATAACAATAATTTGATTTTGCGTCATCCTGTGGAATCGGAGTTAAAACTTCATCATAAATATCACGAAGAACAGATGGCATAATGATTGCACCAATTTGAGAAAGTTTATTTAAAAGTGTTTCAGTGTCATCCTCATCTTCGATATCGATCTTTTTAATAAAATATATATCACCTTTGTCTAATTCTTCAGACATCTCCATGAATGAAATCCCTGTTTGTTTGTCGCCATTGAGCAGGGCGGTTTGAACAGGTGAAGCGCCTCTGTATTTAGGCAAAAGTGAAAAATGTACATTTATTGATCCATGTTCGGGAGTTTCGAGCACGGAATTCGGAAGTACGCCACCATATGAAATAACAACATTAAAATCCGGATTATATTTTTTTATTTTTTTGGAGAAATCATCATCAATTTTTTCAGGCTGCAATACATCCAGCTCATATTTTTCTGCCAGAAGTTTTACGGGCGATTTTGTGATTGTTTGTTTTCTGCCAACAGCTTTATCGGGCATTGTTACAACCGCCGCAACTTTGATTTCTTTATCCTGAATCAGCATTTCAAGAAACGGTGTTGCGATTTCAGGAGTACCGAAAAAAACTACTTTCATATTTTCAAATTAAATCGATAATATGTTACTATGTTTGAAGAAATAATCCAAACATATGGCAAAAAAGAAATTTTCTATCAAAAAAATATTGTTTCAGGATTATCTTGAAGAAGGAGAAGATATTTATTTTATAGGTCACCGACATGTGATTATTATGTTAAGAGCTTTTTTTAGATTATTTGTTTTGCATGCAGCTTCGCCTTTTATTTTATGGTTGTTTTTTCCACAGTTATTCTGGGTTTACGTAGCATGGGCAGCATTGGGAGCTGTTAGAGCATTGCTTGTTGTACAGGATTGGTATTATGATTGCTGGCTTATAACAAACATGGGTGTGATTGGTGTTGAATGGACGGGTTTTTTCGACAGGACGAGTGACAGAGTGGAATATCAGGCAATTGAAGGTGTAAGTTATAAAATTAAAGGCGTACTTAAAACAATGCTTAATTACGGTGATATTACTCTTGCCAAATTAGGTTCACAAACATCTGTAAAATTAAATGATGCATATAATCCCAAAAAAATAGAAAGAAATGTGGTTAAGTTTCAGGATAAGTTTTTAACAAAAAAGAATTTCACCGACCAGGAAGTACTTAAACAATTATTGTCCGACATGGTTGCAACCCATGTTAAAGAACATGGCTTGCCAAAAGAAGCGGAAGATACGGAAAAATTTGAACAATTCTCTAAAAAAGAAACATAAATGGAATTCCCGGTAATTATTGTATTGGTGATTATTTTGATTGCAGTTTTGCTTTCAGCTTTTGTTTTTATAAAAGCCAATAAAAAATCACTAACAGATAAAGATCAAAAATTCATATCAAAAAACTGGAATTTAATAATAAAAAAAGCTAATGGTGATTCCAGTCACGCCGTTTTGGAAGCGGATAAGCTCTTGGGACATGTTTTAAAATTAAAAGGAATTGAAGGTTCGGTAGGTCAGCAATTAAAATCGGCGCCTTCATTATTCGGTAATATTAAGGATGTCTGGTACGCTCATAAAGCAAGGAATGAAATAGCTCACGAGATAGGAAAACAAATAAGCCCCAAACAAGCAAAATCATATTTAAATATATATAAAAAAGCACTTAAAGATTTAGGTGCTAAAATTTAACAATTTAAATTATGGCATATAAACCGGATATATTTTTAGGGGTTACCGGCTATCTTGGTTCAGGTAAATCAACTGCTTTAAAAACATTAAAAAAACTGGGATTTTATACAGTTAATGCTGACGAAGTTGTGCATGAATTATATGAACCGGGTAAAGAAGGATGGAAAAAAATAAAAGATTTTTTTGGAGAAGAATACTTGATAAAAGGTAAAGGCAAAGTAAATCGTCCAAAATTACGTAAAGTTGTATTTAATAATACCGATAAACTTAAAATTCTCGAGAAACTTGTACAGCCCGTTGTTTTTAATGAAATAAGCAAAAGAATCCAAAAAGACAAACCGGAGAAGATAGCAATGGAGTCCACAACATTCGATAAAAAAAGGCTGGGCATGGAAATCACTCATATTGTATGGATTGACGCCAGTGTAAAAGATTGTTATGAAAGGGCATCAAAAAATAAAAAACTGACAAAAAATGAACATAAAAATATAATCAAACATCAAAAAAAACCGAAAAAAATAGATTTTATGGTTAAGAATGACAGAACAAAAAAGGAATTATATGATAAGCTTGCTAAGGTTGCTTTAAAACTAATATAATTTAATTCGATTAATTCAATAAAATGTCTGAATTTGAAGCAGTAATAGGGTTGGAAATTCACGCGCAGATAAATACGGAAACCAAAATGTTCTGCAGATGTGACAATGATTCATACGATAAAGAGCCTAATTCTAATGTGTGCGAGGTTTGCATGGGATTTCCGGGTCAACTTCCGGTTATAAATGAAGAGGCGGTTAAAAAGGGGACTATTGCAGCTATAGCACTGAATTGTAATATACCGGAATATTGTAAATTCGATCGTAAAAATTATTTTTATCCTGATTTACCTAAAGGTTTTCAGATATCGCAGTTTGACGAACCTTTGTCGGAAAAGGGATCCGTTAAAATAACACTTGAATCAGGTCGCAACAAGACAATAAGAGTAACAAGACTTCATCTGGAAGATGATGCGGGTAAATTAACTCACGTTCCGGGTGGAAGCCTGGTTGATTTTAACAGAAGCGGCACACCTTTAATGGAGATAGTAAGCGAACCTGACATGAGGAGCTCTGAAGAAGCGGTTGCTTATGCGAAAGAAATCCAAAATATTCTTAGATTCTGCGGTGCAAGTGATGCTGACATGGAAAAAGGCATGATGAGATTCGATGCTTCGGTATCAATCAGACCAAAAGGTGATGATAAATTATATAATCGCGCTGAAATCAAAAATCTAAATTCGTTCAGATCATTGGGTGCGGCTATCTCTTACGAAATAGAACGTCAAATAACATTATGGAACAATGATGATCCATTAAATACGGACATAACAATGGGCTGGGCTGATGATTCCGGGAAAACATACTTGTTACGCAAAAAAGAGGGGAGTGATGATTACCGTTATTTCCCCGAACCCGATTTACCGCCGCTCTATACTTCCGAAGAAAAGCTCTCGGAATTAAAAAAAGATGTTCCTGAAATGCCCGCCAAAAAAAGAGAACGTTATGCAAAAGAATATGGTTTATTGCCTGATGATATAAGAATCTTAACTGAAGATTTATATATTGCCCGCTATTTTGAAGAAGTAATTTCTATGATTGAGAATCCAAAATTAGCAGTTTCATTTTTAAATACAATACTGATGAAACGTTTAAATGAAGATCAGATTCCTTTACGTGAATCAAAAGTGACACCGAAATTGATGGGTGAGCTTCTAAAATTGGTTGAAATCGGTGAAATCTCAAATAACCAGGCAAAAGGTGAAGTATTTGATGAAATGTATCAAACGGGACGCGAACCTTCTGAAATAATCGAAGAAAAAGGTCTCAAAGTAGTAAGTGATTCGGGTGAACTTGAAGAAATATGTAAAAGAATAATCGAAGAAAATCCAGGACCTGTGGAAGATTACAAATCAGGCAAAAATAAAGCATTTGGATTCTTGGTCGGTATGGCGATTAAAGAAACAAAAGGACAGGGGAATCCAAAATTGATTAATGAAATATTAAAAAAGCTTTTAAGTTGATTTAAGCTTTAATAATAATTACAATAAAATAAGTAACTTACATAAATTTATTATGATTGATGACCCGTTAAATCTTCTTTATATCGTACTCGCAGTAGTGATTCTTCTTGTTGGAATCTTATTGGCGATAGCAATTGTTTATTTGATTATGATACTACGTGATATGAGCAAAGCTTCGTACCTGGCAAGGGATACAATTGAAAAAATTAATGAATTCATTTACAAACCCCTGCAAATGGGAACAATGATTTTGGAACATATTAAACCCGTTCTTGAAAATCTTAAAGAACGAGGCGAAGAGGAGCTTAAAAAGAAAAGGCACAATTCAAAGAAAAAGTAAATTCACAATTTTTTAATCACTTTTACGGGGAATTTTATCGTGGCATTGTAAATTCTTTTTATACGGCTTGGTTCCTGGATTAATCTGAAAAGCCATTCCAAACCCAGTTTCTGCATAATCCCCGGTGCTCTTTTGCGTTTGCCGGCAACAAAATCAAAAGCTCCTCCAATTCCCACGGCGATTTTTATATTTTTAAGTTTATCAATAACTTCGGATATCCATATTTCCTGTTTTGGTGCTCCATAAGCTACAAAAAGAATCTCCGCATCGGTTTTGTTTATGATCCCGATTATTTTTTGTCTATCTTTTAAGGATGGTGAGCCGGGATAGGTTTCGGTTACAATAAGATTTTTATATTTTTTTTTAAGTTTTTGTTTTGCAAGTTCGGCTATTCCCGGTTCAGCGCCTAAAAAAAAGAGTTTTTTATTATTTTTCACGGCTTTTTCACAAATATTCTGTAACAGATCGGTACCCGTGACTCTTTCTTTTAATACTTTTTTAAATTTAGTCGGTTTAATTGCAATCAAAGGAAGATTTAATATTGCTTTAAGTTTTGAGGACTTATTGTGAATTTGATTAGCTGCCCATAATATTCCAATGCCATCCGCAATGTTTAAAAGAGAGTTATTAAGCACTTGTTTAAACTTATTGTTTTTTTGAGCTTCAAGAATCATCTCGGGGTTGGGTGTGCATATATAACCTTTTTTATCCGATTTAAAAATAAAATCAAGAGTTTGCTCCATGTTTACGTTATCTAATCTGACTCCCAAAACGGTTATTTTTTCCGGCATACCAAACAAATATTATGTGATTGTAAAAAGTTTACTTTTTTGCTCTTTCGGGTATAGAACATTTCAATGATATCAAAACCATTATTTTTGAATAGTTTTTTAAGTTCCCATGGTGTGAAAGCATGATAATATCTATAAACGCCTGTTTTTCCCCATGGAATGAATGTATCGTTCCAGTCATATTTACCGAATTTTATTATGAATCTTAATATGGATTTAAATACATATTTAATATAACTTATTTGAAAAAGATTCCATACAGTTAAAATTACTATGCCATCATTGTTTAAATTTTTGTTGAAAACCTGAATACTTTTTTTACGCAATGTGTTTGACGGTATGTGGTGAAACGCTGCAATACTAAATATTAAATCCGCTTGATAAGTCGAATTAAAATCAATCAAATTACCGAATACAAATTTTGTACTTGGATAATTTTTTTGTGCAATCTCTATAAATTTTTTATTATTATCGATTCCAATATAATTTACATTGTCAAAGAATTCATAAAGTCTGCCGTTGCCACAACCGAAATCTATAACTGTCTGATTTTTTTTAATATATTTTTTAAAAAAATTGAATTCAGGCCATAACCATTTTCGGGTTTTGCTGAAATCAAGAGCGATTTTTTTATAATCAGCTTCAACTTTTTCAAGTAATTGTTTTGCTGTTTTTTGCTTCATAGTATAGAATAAAAAACCGCTAATAACCTTACTAAAAAGCCTGATGAATATCAAGTATGATCAAATTCTCGAAAATTTAATACAAAATGCGCTGAAAAATAAAATCAGTGATCAAAAATCATTACAAGCACTCAAAAATAGCTTTAGTTTAAAGCATAAAATAAGTTCTCCAACAAATGTAAGTTTAATTAAAGCTTATAATTATTTATTATCCAAAGGCAAAATCAATGAAAATAATGATTTTTTTAATCTTATTATTAAAAGAAAAATCCGTTCAGAGTCGGGTATTGCAAATATTACTGTGTTAACAAAAAATTACAAGTGCCCCGGTAAATGTATTTTTTGTCCTTCTGAGCCGCGTATGCCTAAAAGCTATCTGTCTAATGAGCCTGCTATGATGCGTGCGATTTTAAACGATTTTGATGCTTATAATCAGGTGAAAAACAGACTGAAAGGTCTTAAAAGAACAGGCCATCCAACTGATAAAATCGAGATTATAGTTGCGGGCGGTACATTTTCGTATTATCCAAGGAATTATCAAACAAATTTTATAAAACAAATTTACAATGCATTAAATGAAGATAAAAAAACAACATCTCTGAAAAATGCAACTTTGAAAAATGAAACCGCAGAACATAGATGCGTAGGACTTTCCCTTGAAACAAGACCCGATTGGATAAATAAAGAAGAAATCATAAGAATGCGAAAACTGGGTGCAACTAAAGTTGAAATCGGAATACAAACTCTTGATGATGAAATTTTAAGTTTGAATAAAAGAGGGCACAATGTACAACAAGTACGTAAAGCAATGAAAATGCTTAAAGATGCCGGATTTAAAATAAATGCTCATTTTATGCCCAATTTATATGGCAGCTCCATTCAAAAAGATCTTGAAATGTTTAAAAAGTTATTTGATGATACGGATTTCAGGCCGGACTGGCTAAAAATTTATCCATGTGTTGTAACTCCATATTCCGACCTTGAGAAGTTATATAAAGCAGGCAAACACCAACCTTACACAGACAATGAACTTATGAATCTATTAATGGAAATGAAAAAATTAATTCCGGAATATGTCAGAGTTGCCAGACTATACAGGGATATTCCTGCCGAAAGTATATTGGGTGGTTCAAAAATATCAAATATGCGTCAGATTATTCACGAAAAAATGGCTAAGAAAGGTGTAAAATGTAAATGCATAAGATGCCGCGAGATTAAAGGTTTAATACCTGGAAAGGTTGAATTGATTGAAAGAAAATACGAGTCTTCAAATGGCATGGAATATTTTTTGAGCTTTGAAGATAAACAAGCTGATAAACTTATAGCATTTTTAAGGTTAAGAATATCTGATGATCCTTTTTTGCAAGATTTGAAAAATGCTTCAGTAATTCGCGAACTACATACTTATGGTGTGCAGATTCCAATAAATAAAAAATCAAATACGGCATCACAACATAAAGGTTACGGAAAAAAACTGATCGAAAGGGCAGGGGAGATAACAAAATCGCATAACCTAAACAAATTGGCTGTAATAAGCGGCGTTGGAGTTCGTGAATATTACAGAAAACAAGGATTTAAAATGGGTGAAACATATATGATTAAGCGGTTTAACAAGGATTAATTCGTATAAAACCGTTTATTCTTGCGATAACATCGTCAATTTTATTATGTATATGTCTTATAATTCTATCCTGATATGAGTTTGAACCACTTTTATTGGTCTCTTCATAGTTATACATTTGTTCTTCTGTGTAGTTTATCCAATCGAGTAAAATTGTTGTTTTTAATTCACCGTTTAATTTGGTGTCTTCGGAATTATCAATTGCAAAATCAATCAAAAGTTCTTTTAAATCGGGATATTTGTCAGCAATGCCGCGTAATTGATAGATTATATGCCTTAATAATACCGGTTTATCTTGTTTCTCAGCTCCTAAATATTTTTGCATTCTGTATAAAAGTGTTTTTAAATTATTTTCCAGTTCAGGATCATGAATACAAATATCTTCCAGAACAGAGGGGAGTGCCACGCTTATACCGTCAAATGTCTCTATTCGGTTATCGGGTATTTTATTATTGTTCGTTTCCATGATTTTTAATTAAAGAGTAGATAATCAATCTAACTTTAATTTTTTAAAAGTCAAGACCGAAAGGTGAGTCTGAATTACTCCTCTACTCAATTTTGCACAATATATCTTGTGCAAATTATTTTATGTTTAAATAAATATGGAATAATTAAATAAAATTTTATATCAATTTATACCAACATCATGATAATCAAACGTTGTTCTTGGCTTATACAAAAGCAATATTCAAAACTTGCGATTTAAGACGTTTTTATAAAAAAGTCGACTATCAGGTCGTTTCGTTTCAATTTCTAAACATGTTTTCACTCTACTTTTTAAAATATCTTTGTTATATTCTTGTTGCTGAATTTTAATTAAAATATATTGAAAATTTTATTAATTGATAATTTCGATTCATTTACATATAACCTTGTGCAACAAATTAAAAATATTTCTAAATGTAATTTGACTGTTTTAAGAAATAATGCGAAATATAAAGACATAGATTTAAAATTTGACAAATTGGTAATTTCACCCGGGCCTAAAACTCCAAAACATTCCGGTTTATCCAATAAACTTATTCGCAAATTTTACAAGGAAAAGCCTATCTTAGGTGTATGCCTGGGAATGCAGTGTATAAATGAAGTTTTGGGAGGCAAAACAGTGCCCTCTCCCCTTCCCTGCCATGGTAAAACTTCAATGCTTAAGCATAATGGAAAAACGATTTTTAAAGGATTGCCGCAGAACATAAAAGTAGCACGTTATCATTCGCTTATTGCCGGCAAAATCCCTAATTCAGCAGATATAACAGCATATTCACAAAATCTTCCTATGGCTATTAAACATAAGAATTATCCTGTTTTTGGAGTTCAATTTCATCCCGAGAGTTTTATGACAGAGCATGGAAATAAAATAATCACCAATTTTTTAAATGCATAAAATTAAAAAAATAAGATCAAAAGAATTAAAGGTGGCTAAATCACCTGTGGAATTATATGAATGTTTTTCTAAGCAACCATATACAGCCTTACTTTCAGGTAAAGGAAAAAAAGATAATTCAAACTATTCATTTGTCGGGATTAACCCCTTTTATATAAGTAAAACCGGAAGTGATCCATTTAACAAATTTCAAAAATTGATTGAACATTTTTCAGTAAAAAAGTATAAATATCCGATGAATTTATGGGGAGGAATTGGTTATTTCAGTTACGATTCATGCCATTATATCGAAAAACTTCCAAAAACAAATGCTGATGATTTAAAGATGCCGGTTTTTCAGATTGTTTTTTATAAAGATATGATTATTTTTGAT